>NZ_JBHVHF010000184.1:0-16581 GCF_042800315.1 Streptomyces sp. NPDC057638 | reverse complement strand
GGCGTGGGGGCCGGGGGGCCTGGGGGTGCCTCGGGGGACGCCTCTGGCCGGCCGTGAGGGGCCGGCCGGTGGGTGGCGGTCCGTGAGGGCTGCTGCGCTGGCTGTGGGTGAGGGGCGCGGGGGCCCGGCCCGGTCAGGGAGGCCGGGCCCGGTCCACGGAGACCGGGTCCGACGGAGACCGGGCCCCGCGCCCCGGTCTAGGGCGCGCTGTCGGTCGCGCGGGCGATGATCTCGGTGGCGATGGTCACCGGGTCCTGCTGCGGCTGCCAGTGGGACGTCTCCTCCAGGGTCACCAGCCGGTAGGGGCCGGTGACATGCTCCTGGGTCTTCTTGACGGACAGTTCGCTGACCGCCGTGTCCGTGCGGCTGTAGACGAACGTGGTGGGCACGGAGACGGGTCCGAAGTCCAGCGCGTCACCGAGGAGGTCATTGGCGCGGTACCAGTTCAGGGCCGCGTCCAGGGTTCCCGGCCGGACATGGGTGGCGACGTACCGCGCGATCTGCGCGTCCGTCAGCACACCCGGCCCGAGCTGGTTGAACCAGCCGTACAGCTCCGCCGCGCCGTCGGCCAGGAAGTGGTCGGCGGCACCGGGGGAGACGAGGAAGTCGACGTACTTCGAGCTCTGCCGCTGCTCCTCGTCGACCCGGTAGGCGTGCTGGTAGGCGTCGGCGTGCGGGATGGCCAGCGCGGTCAGGGTGCGCACCCGCCCGGGGTGGCGCGCCGCGAGGTACCAGCCGACCAGGGCGCCCCAGTCATGGCCCACCACATGCGCGGTGGACACATCCAGGCTGTCCAGGATCCCGAGCGCGTCGGCCGCCAGATGGCGCAGCGCGTACGCGGAGACCTCGCGCGGCCGGGCTCCGGGGGAGTAGCCCCGCTGGTCGGGGGCGATGGTCCGCAGCCCGGCCGCGTGGAGCAGGGGCGCGGTCTCGGTCCAGGACTCCTTGTTGTGCGGGAACCCGTGCAGCAGCAGGACCGGCTCGCCCGCCGCGGGACCCGCGACGTCCACGTCGAAGGCCAGTCCGTCGAGGGTGACGCGCATGGTACTCACCTGTCCGTTTCGGCCCCGGCGAGCGCCGCCGTGATCTCGGGGGAGCTGAGCGCCGACGGCGGGTCGACCAGTCCGATCACCCGCATATAGGCGCGGGCGACGGAGGTGTCGCGGGTGGCCGCTTCCTGTACCCGGGCGATCAGGGCGTGTCCCTGGAGCACCGCCTCCGTGCGCTCGCCCTCGACCTCCGGGAAGGAGAGGTCGGCGCCGATGGCCATGGACCAGCAGCCGTCGACCGCGTCGGTGGCGAGGTCGCCGAAGTACGCCAGCGGATCGGGCGTACGGGAGGCGGTGACATGGCGGCGCAGTACCAGCGAGCCGAGCGCGGCGACCGTCATGCCCTGGGCGTAGCTCGGGTTGAAGCTGCACACCGCGTCGCCCGCGACCAGCAGTCCGGCCGGGAAGTCGGTCATCCGGTGGTAGTTGCGGCGCAGGTTGGCCGGGAACTTGTAGCCCGCGGGCTCGTCCAGGGGCTCGGAGACCTGGAGCACCTCGTGGATGTCGGGCGCGGCCAGTGTCTTGAGGAAGTCGAGGAAGCCCTCCGGGTCGGTGGGCGGGTGGTCGCCGAGGATGCCGTAGGCGGTGACGATGGCCCGGCCGCCGTCGACCTTCTGGCAGATGGCGCCGCGGGGCACTCCGGCGGAGGCGACGGTGTTGATGGAGATATTCCCCTCGAACGCCTCGTCGGGGACCCGGTAGTAGCGGGTGGTGTAACCGAGGCCGATCTTGTGCTTCTCCTCGGGGACCGGACCGTAACCGAGTCCCTGCACCCAGACCGGGGTGCGGGAGCCACGGCCGGTGGCGTCGACGACCAGATCGGCCTCGATGGTCTCCTCGGCGCCGTTCCGCCGGACCACCACACCGGTCACCCGGCGCTGGTCCTCGGTGGTCGCGAGCCGCAGGATGTCGGCGTTCTGGGCGATGGTCACCTCGGGTATCGCCACCACCCGGTCCCGGACATAGCGCTCCAGGAACGGACGGCTGGAAGTGAGTGCCATCAGTCCGGAGCGGACCTTCGCCAGTCTCTTGCCGTTGATGATCCAGCGGACATCGTCGGCGACATCGCCGATATGGGCGCCGCCCGCCCGCATCTCCTCGGTGATCCCCGGAAAGTACTCCTCGACGATCTGTTGGCCCCGGGCGAGCAGTCCATGCAGATGGTTGCGTTGGGGCAGACCCCGGCGGGCCTCGTTCGGTCCGGTCAGCTCATCGCGGTCGACAATGGTCACCTCGGCGAAGACCTCGGACAGTACGCGGGCGGAGAAGAGCCCCGCCATGCTTCCACCGAGCACTACCGCGCGACCTTCGCGCTGCTTGTCCATGGCGTCAGAATCTCCTTGAAATATCGCTGGAGTCCGGGTTCTCAGGGCCGTGCGGCAGAGGTGACTCAAAAATGTCGGTGGGTAGCGCACGAACCCCACCCGATAAGTATCCGCAGCGGCCATAACCCGACGCTCATCAGCTGGCAACGGGCCGGTCATCGCCCTTTCCACCGGCGGCGGTTACCGCTCCATGACTGTGTGGGCACCTCATGTCACTACCGTGAATCGAACGAGCTTTTCAAGGTATGGACAACAACTCCCCGAATACCCAGTCGAGTATTCCATCGGCTATCCGCCGAGAATCCGTCGAGTCGTTCCTGCACTGAGCGACACACCCATGAAGGGGCAGCCGAGCGTGGTGACGAGTGAGAACAATCCGGTGGCAGCGGCTCAGAGCGACCAGACGGAGCCGATCGCTGTCGTGGGACTCTCCTGCCGATTCCCCGGCGCCGCGACGCCCGAGGGTTTCTGGGCCCTGTTGAGCGGTGGTATCAGCGCGGTCACCGAGGTGCCGCCGGGGCGCTGGGGCGTCCCGGCCGAAGGGGCTCCCGCGGAGGGCGGGGCGCGCGCGCCGGGCCGGGGCGCCTTCCTGGACGGGGTGGACCGGTTCGACGCCGGCTTCTTCGGGATCTCGCCGCGTGAGGCGGCGGCCATGGACCCCCAGCAGCGGCTGGTGCTCGAACTGGCCTGGGAGGCGCTGGAGGACGCCGGGATCGTGCCCGCCGCCCTGCGCGGCAGCCGGACCGCCGTCTTCGTCGGCACCCTGCGGGACGACTACACCAACCTGCTGTACCAGCACGGTACGGAGGGCGTCACCCAGCACACCATGGCCGGGGTGAACCGGGGTGTGATCGCCAACCGGGTCTCCTACTACCTGGGGCTGCACGGCCCGAGCATGACCGTCGACTCGGCGCAGTCGTCCTCGCTGGTCGCGGTCCACCTGGCGTGCGAGAGCCTGCGCAACGGGGAGTCCGCCACCGCGCTCGCGGCGGGGGTGAACCTCAATCTGCTGGCGGAGAACGCGATCACGGAGGAGCGGTTCGGGGCGCTGTCGCCCGACGGCACCTCGTACACCTTCGACGCCCGCGCCAACGGCTTCGTGCCCGGCGAGGGCGGCGGGGTCCTGGTGCTCAAGCCGCTCGCGGCGGCCGTCGCCGACGGCGACCATGTCTACGGGGTGATCCGGGGCAGCGCGGTCAACAACGACGGCGCCACCGACGGGCTGACCGTGCCCAGCGCCGCCGCGCAGGAGGACGTGGTCCGCCTGGCCCACCAGCGGGCCTCACTCGGCGCCGGGGAGCGGGTCCAGTATGTGGAGCTGCACGGCACCGGCACCCCCGTGGGCGACCCGATCGAGGCCGCCGCGCTCGGGGCCGCGCTGGGCGCGGGCCGCGCGGACGGCGAGGAGCTGCGGGTCGGCTCGGTCAAGACCAACATCGGTCACCTGGAGGGCGCGGCGGGCATCGCGGGGCTGATCAAGACCCTGCTGAGCATCGCCCACCGCCAGTTGCCCGCCAGCCTCAACTACGAGACGCCCAATCCCGCGATCCCGCTGGCGGAACTGGGGCTCGCGGTGCAGACGGAGCTGTCCGGCTGGCCGCGCCCGGACGCGCCGCTGGTCGCCGGGGTCTCCTCGTTCGGCATGGGCGGCACCAACGCGCATGTCGTCGTGGCGGAGCCGGTCGCCACCCCGGCCGCCCAGGAGCCGCTCGCCTCCCCGGCCGCCCAGGAGCCGGTCGCCTCCCCGGCCGCGCAAGAGCCCGTCGGGTCCCCGGCCGTCCAGGAGCCGGGCGCGTTGTCGGCCGCGCAAGAAACGGACGATCGTGCTCCGGAGGAGGAACAGGCGTCCGCCGTACCGGCGCCGCTCCCCTGGATCGTCACCGGACACTCACCGGGGGCCCTGACCGCCCAGGCCGGGCGGCTCGCCGACGCCCTCAACGGATCCGTCGGATCCACCGCCGACGCCGCCGATATCGGGCAGGCCCTGGCGAGTCGCCGCACCCACTTCCCGTACCGCGCCGTCGTCATCGGCGAGGACGGTGACGCGCTCACCGGCGGACTGCGGGCGCTGGCCCAGGAGCGGCCCGCCGCCGGGGTCGTCATCGGCGACGGCACCGGCGAGGCGCCCGGCCCGGTCGCCTTCGTCTACACCGGCCAGGGCGCCCAGCGGATCGGGATGGGCCGTGAGCTGGCGGCGGCCTACCCGGTCTTCAAGCAGGCGTTCGACGAGATCTGCGATCGGCTGGACCCGCTGCTGCCGGGATCGGTCGTGGACGCGATCGAGACCGGCGAGGGGCTGGACGAGACCGGGAACACCCAGCCCGCGCTCTTCGCCTTCGAGGTGGCGCTGACCCGGCTGCTGGAGTCCTGGGGCATCCGCCCCGACTATGTCGCCGGACACTCCATCGGCGAACTCGCCGCCGCCCATGTTGCGGGCGTGCTGGAGCTGGACGACGCGGTGAAGCTGGTCGCCGCCCGTGCCACGCTGATGCAGGAACTCCCCATGGGCGGGGCCATGTTCGCGGTCCAGGCCACCGAGGAGGAGGTACGGCCGCTGCTGACCGACGAGGTGTCGATCGCCGCCGTCAACGCGCGCGACTCGGTCGTCGTCTCCGGTGAGTGCGAGGCCGCCGACGCCATCGCCGGACACTTCTCCGCCCTCGGCCGCAAGACCAAGCGGCTGGTGGTCTCGCACGCCTTCCACTCCGCCCGGATGGACGGCATGCTCGACCCCTTCCGCCGGGTGGCCGCCCAGCTGACCTACCACGAGCCCGCCATCCCCGTCGTCTCCACCCTCACCGGCGCGCTCGCCACCGGGGACGATCTGCGCACCGCCGACTACTGGGCCGACCAGGTCCGGGGCACCGTCCGGTACGCGGACGCCGTCACCACGCTCAATGGCCTGACCATCGGTACGGTGATCGAGGTCGGCCCCGACGCCATCCTCGCCCCGCTGTCGGGCGCCACCCCCACCGCACGCCGGGGCAAGCCCGAACCCGCCACCGTGCTCACCGCCGTCGCCACCGCCTTCACCCAGGGTGTCGCGGTCGACTGGGACGCCGTGTACGCGGGCCGGGGCGGGCGCCGGGTCGCCCTGCCCACCTACGCCTTCCAGCGCCGCCGCCACTGGTTCGACGCCAGCGGCCGCAAGGCCGTCGCCGCCGTCAGCGCGCCCGCCGACGACGCCGCCGGGACCGCTCCCGCCACCCCGCGCGGCGCGCTCGGCGAGCGCCTGGCCGCGCTCTCCGCCGACGAGCGCCGCCGCGCCGTGGACGAGCTGGTCACCGGCCATATCAGCGCCATCCTGGAGTACGGCGAGGGCGAGCGCCTCGATGAGCGCACCCCGTTCCAGAAGCTCGGCTTCAGCTCCATGATGACCACCGAGCTGCGGGCCTCCCTCGCCCGCGCCACCGGGCTCACCCTGCCCACCGGGCTCCTCTTCGACCATCCGACGCCGCGCGCCCTCGTCGCGTACGTGGAGGGTGAACTGCTCGGCGCCGCCGACGCGGACGAGGAGTACGCCCGCGCCGCCGACGCCGACGAGCCCATCGCCATCATCGGCATGGCCTGCCGCTACCCCGGCGGCGTCGCCTCCCCCGAGGACCTGTGGCGGCTGGTCGCCGAGGGCACCGACGCCGTCAGCGCCTTCCCCGTCAACCGGGGCTGGGACGAGGACCTGTACGACCCCGACCCGGACCGGCCCGGCAAGTCCGCCGTACGCCACGGCGGCTTCCTGCACGACGCGGGCGAGTTCGACGCCGCGTTCTTCAGCATCTCCCCGCGCGAGGCCCTCGGCATGGACCCCCAGCAGCGGCTGCTGCTGGAGACCGCCTGGGAGTCCATCGAGCGCGCCGGGATCGACCCGGAGACGCTGCACGGCTCGCGGACCGGTGTCTTCGTCGGCGCGACCCCGCTGGAGTACGGGCCCCGGATGCACGAGGCCCCCGAGTCCGTCCAGGGCGGCATCCTCACCGGCACCAGCCCCAGCGTGCTCTCCGGCCGGATCTCCTACCAGCTCGGGCTGCTGGGGCCCGCCGTCACCACCGACACCGCCTGCTCCTCCTCGCTGGTCGCCCTCCATCTCGCGGTGCGCTCGCTGCGCTCCGGCGAGACCAACCTGGCCATCGCGGGCGGCGCGACCGTGATGTCCTCGCCCGGCATGTTCGTGGAGTTCTCCCGCCAGCGCGGGCTCGCCCCCGACGGGCGCTGCAAGTCCTTCGCCGCCGGGGCCGACGGCACCGGCTGGGCCGAGGGTGTGGGCCTGCTGCTGGTGGAGCGGCTCTCCGACGCCCGCCGCAACGGCCACCAGGTCCTCGCCGTCATCCGCGGCACCGCCATCAACCAGGACGGCGCCTCCAACGGGCTCACCGCCCCCAACGGCCTCTCCCAGCAGCGCGTCATCCGCCAGGCCCTGGCCGACGCGGGCCTGGCGCCCACCGAGGTCGACGCCGTCGAGGCGCACGGCACCGGCACCAAGCTGGGCGACCCCATCGAGGCCGAGGCCCTGATGGCCACCTACGGCAGCGGCCGCGAGGGCGGCGAGCCGGTGCGGCTCGGCTCGCTCAAGTCCAACATCGGCCATGCCCAGGCCGCCGCCGGAGTCGGCGGCATCATCAAGATGGTGCAGTCGATGCGCCACGGTGTGCTGCCGCGCACCCTCCATGTGGACGAGCCCTCGCCGCATGTGGACTGGAGCGCGGGCGCCGTGGAACTGCTCACCGAGGCCCGGCCCTGGCCCGCGCTGGACCGGCCGCACCGCGCCGCCGTCTCGTCGTTCGGCATCAGCGGCACCAACGCCCATGTCGTGATCGAGGCGTCGCCCGAGGCCGCCGTGACCGAGGCCGCCGTCACCGAGGCGACGCCCGAGCCCGCCGCCGACGAGCAGGGCACGCCCGCGCCCTGGGTGCTCAGCGCCCGCGACAGCGGCGCGCTGCGGGAGAGCGCGCGGCGGCTGCGCCAGTACGCCGCCGACAGCGCCCTGCCGCCCGCCGCCATCGCCCGCGCGCTCGCCACCACCCGTACCGTCTTCGAGGAGCGGGCCGCGGTCGTCGCCACCGGTCGCGACGGCTATCTCGCGGGGCTCGACGCGCTCGCCTCGGGCGCCGACTCCCCGGCCGTGGTCACCGGCAGCGCCGCCGGGGCGGGCCGCACCGCGTTCCTGTTCACCGGCCAGGGCGCCCAGCGGATCGGCATGGGGCACGGGCTGTACGCCGCGTACCCCGTCTACGCGCAGGCGTTCGACGCCGCCTGTGCCGCCCTCGACGGGCATCTGGAACGGCCGCTGCGCGAGGTCGTCTTCGCCGAGCCGGGCAGCGCCGACGCCGCCCTGCTGGACGAGACCACCTACACCCAGCCCGCGCTGTTCGCCGTCGAGACCGCCCTCTACCGGCTGCTGGAGAGCCATGGGGTGACCCCCGCGCTGCTCGCCGGGCACTCCATCGGCGAACTCTCCGCCGCCCACGCGGCCGGGGTGCTCACCCTCGCCGACGCGGCCACCCTCGTCGCCCACCGGGGACGGCTGATGCAGTCCGCCCGCCCCGGCGGCGCCATGATCGCCGTCCAGGGCACCGAGGCCGAGATCGCCGAGACCCTGGCCGGACACGAGGACGCCGTCTCCGTCGCCGCCGTCAACGGACCCAACTCCGTGGTGATCTCCGGCGACGCCGAGACCGCCGAGCGGATCGCCGCCCAGTGGAGCGAGCGCGGCCGCAAGACCAAGCGGCTCACCGTCTCGCACGCCTTCCACTCGCCCCACATGGACGAGATCCTCGACGCGTTCCGTACGGTCGCCCAGGGCCTGACGTTCTCGGCGCCCGCCATCCCGATCGTCTCCACCGTCACCGGGAACCTCGCCACCGAGGCCGAACTGACCTCCCCCGACTACTGGACCGGACAGATCCGGGGCGCCGTCCGCTTCCTCGACGCCGTCCGCGAACTCTCCGCGCAGGGCGCCACCGTGCTGGTCGAGGTCGGCCCCGACCCGGTGCTCACCGCGCTCGCCCAGGGCGCCTTCGAGGAGCCGGGACACACCGCCGTGGCGCTGCTGCGCTCCGGCCGCGACGAGGCCGACACCTACACGACCGGCGCCGCCCGCGCCCACACGGCGGGCGCCCCGCTGGACCCGGCCGCCTTCCTGCCCGCCGCCGCGCCCGGCGCGCCCGTCGCCGACCTGCCCACCTACGCCTTCCAGCGGACCCACTACTGGCTGGCGCCCAGCACGCCCACCGACGCGCGCAGCCTCGGCCTCGACGCGTCCGCGCACCCGCTGCTCACCACCACCGTCGAGTTCGCCGACCGGGAGGACACCCTCCTCGCCGGACGGCTCTCCACCGCAAGCCACCCCTGGCTCGCCGACCACGCCATCGACGGCACTGTGCTGGTGCCCGCGACCGGCTTCCTCGAACTCGCCGTGGCCGCCGGGGAGCATCTCGGCGCCACCCGGGTGGACGATCTGACGCTGGAGGCACCGCTGGTGCTCACCGGCCGGGAGGCCGTCCGTGTCCAGGTCGCCGTCGGCGCCCCCGACGCCGCCGGGATCCGGCCGTACGCCATCCACGCCCGGCCGGACACGGAAGGGGAGGGCGAGCGGCCGTGGACCCGGCACGCCACCGGCGCGCTCGCGCCCGCCGCCGACGAGCCGTCCGCCGACGAGGGCTTCGCGGTGTGGCCGCCCGAGGGCGCCACCGCCGAACAGCTCGACGGGGTCTACGACCGGCTCACCGCCCTCGGCTACCACTACGGACCCGTCTTCCAGGGCCTGCGCGGGATGTGGCGCTCGGGGGACGAGCTGTACGCGGAGGTCCGGCTGGACGAGGACGCCGCCTCCGGCGCCGACCGGTTCGGCGTCCACCCGGCGCTGCTGGACGCCGTACTGCACCCGGTGGTCCTCGACGCCGCCGTCGAGGGCGACACCGGACGCATCCGGCTCCCGTTCGCCTGGTCCGGCATCGACATCCACGCCACCGGCGCCGCCGAACTGCGGGTACGGATCACCCCCGCCGGGACCGACACCTACCGGATCACCCTCGCCGACCGCGCGGGCGCCCCGGTCGGCGAGATCGAGTCGCTGACCCTGCGCCCGGTCGCCAAGGAGCAGCTCGCCGCCGCCTCCGCCCCCGCCGTGGACGAGGCCCTGTTCACCCTGGTGTGGGCCGCCGTCACCGCCACCGACGCCGAGCCCTCCTGGGAGGAGACCCGCCAGGGCTTGGACGACGCGGTGGGCGCCGAGTACGCCGTGGTCCGTGTCACCGGCTCCGGCGGGGCAGACGGCTCCGGCGGGTCCGACAGTGACCCCGTCGCCGCCGCGCACCAGACCACCGCGCGCGCTCTGGCGGCGATCCAGGGCTGGCTCGCCGACGAGCGGTTCGCCGACTCCCGGCTCGCCCTCGTCACCAGCGGCGCCGTCGCCGCGCTGCCGGGGGAGCCGGTCACCGATCTGGCCGCCGCCCCCGTCTGGGGCCTGGTCCGTTCGGTCCAGTCCGAGCACCCCGACCGGATCGTCCTCGTCGACCTCGGCGAGAACGCCTCCGACGCCGACCTCACCCAGGCGCTCGGCACCGGCGAGCCCCAGATCGCCGTCCGGGACGGTGTGCTGAGCGCGCCCCGGCTCGCCCGGCCCGTCCGTACCGCGACCGACACCGCGCCCGACACCGTGCTCGATCCTGAGGGGACCGTCCTGGTCACCGGCGGCACCGGCGGACTCGGCGCGCTCTTCGCCCGCCATCTCGTCACCGCCCACGGCGCCCGCCATCTGCTGCTCAGCAGCAGGCGCGGCCCCGACACCCCGGGCGCGGCCGAGCTGACCGCCGAACTCACCGCGCTCGGCGCCGAGGTGACCATCGTCGCCGCCGACGCCGCCGACCGGGACGCGCTGCACCGGATGCTCACCGACGCCGCCGCCCGCCGCCCGCTGACCGCCGTCGTCCACACGGCCGGTGTGCTGGACGACGCCACCGTCGAGTCCCTGACCGGCGAGCGGCTCTCCACCGTGCTGCGGCCCAAGGTCGACGCCGCCTGGTACCTGCATGAACTCACCCGGGACCTCGGGCTCTCCGCGTTCGTGCTGTTCTCCTCCATCTCCGGGCTCACCGGCACCGCCGGACAGGGCAACTACGCCGCCGCCAACACCTTCCTGGACGCCCTCGCCGCCGAGCGGCGCGCCCAGGGCCTGGCGGCCACCTCGCTCGCCTGGGGCCTGTGGGACGGCAGCCACGGTATGGGCGCCACCCTCACCGAGGCCGACATCGCCCGCTGGGCCCGCGCGGGCATGACCCCGCTCACCCCCGACCAGGGCCTGGCGCTCTTCGACTCCGCGCTCGCGGGCGAGGAGGCGCTGCTGGCGCCGGTCGGGCTGAGCCTGGCCCGGTTCCGGAGCGGCGACGAGCCGGTACCCCCGCTCTACCGGGGGCTGGTGCGCCCGAGGGCCAAGCGCTCGGCCGCCACGGCCCAGGGCGGCGCCCAGGGCTCGGACTGGATGCGGCAGATCGGCGCCCTCGCCGACGGCAAGCGCAAGGACGCCGTCCTCGACGCCGTCCGCGCCACCGTCGCCGCCGTCCTCGGCCACTCCGGCGCCGCCGCCGTCGCGCCCGACCGGTCCTTCAACGACCTGGGCTTCGACTCGATGGCGGGCGTGGACCTCCGTAACCGCCTCACCACCGTCACCGGACTGCGGATCCCCACCACCGCCGTCTTCGACCACCCCACCCCCGAGGCACTGGCCACCTTCCTGCTCTCCAAGGTGTCCGACACCGCCTCCCCGGCGACCGCCGCCGTCAAGGCCCGCCCGCGCGGCGCCACCGACGAGCCGATCGCCATCATCGGCATGGCCTGCCGCTACCCCGGCGGGGTCGCCTCCCCGGCCGACCTGTGGAAGCTGGTGGCCGAGGGCACCGACGCCGTCAGCCCCTTCCCCGCCAACCGGGGCTGGGACCTGGAGAACCTCTACGACCCCGACCCCGAGCACTTCGGCACCTCCTATGTCCGCGAGGGCGGCTTCCTCCACGACGCCGACCTCTTCGACGCCGAGTTCTTCGGCATCTCCCCGCGCGAGGCCACCGCCACCGACCCCCAGCAGCGGCTGCTGCTGGAGACCGCGTGGGAGACGTTCGAGAGCGCGGGCATCCGCCCGCAGACCCTGCGCGGCTCCAACACCGGTGTCTTCACCGGCGCGATGTACGACGACTACGCCTCGCGCCTGCCCGCCTCCCCGGAGGAGTTCGAGGGCTTCCTGCTGGCGGGCAACCTCTCCAGCGTCATCTCCGGACGGCTCTCCTACACCTACGGACTCGAAGGCCCGGCCATCACCGTCGACACGGCCTGCTCCTCCTCGCTGGTCGCGATGCACATGGCCGCCGGCGCGCTGCGCTCCGGCGAGTGCGACCTGGCACTCGCGGGCGGGGTGACCGTGATGAACGGCCCCAGCACCTTCATCGAGTTCTCCCGCCAGCGCGGACTCTCGCCCGACGGGCGCTGCAAGTCCTTCGCCGCCGCCGCCGACGGCACCGGCTGGTCCGAGGGTGTGGGCCTGCTGCTGGTGGAGCGGCTCTCCGACGCCCGCCGCAACGGGCACCGGATCCTCGGCGTCATCCGGGGCACCGCCGTCAACCAGGACGGCGCCTCCAACGGGCTCACCGCGCCCAACGGCCCCTCCCAGGAGCGCGTCATCCTCCAGGCCCTCGCCAACGCGGGCCTGACCACCGCCGACGTCGACGCCGTCGAGGCCCACGGCACCGGCACCAACCTCGGCGACCCCATCGAGGCCCAGGCCCTGCTCGCCACCTACGGCCAGGACCGGCCCGAGGACCGCCCGCTCTACCTCGGCTCGCTCAAGTCCAACATCGGCCACAGCCAGGCCGCCGCGGGCGTCGGCGGCGTCATCAAGATGATCGAGGCCATGCGCCACGAGACCCTGCCGCGCACCCTCCACGTCGACGAGCCCTCCCCGCATGTCGACTGGGAGTCCGGCTCGCTGAGCCTGCTCACCGACGAGGTCCCCTGGCCGAAGACCGGCACCCCGCGCCGCGCGGGCGTCTCCTCCTTCGGCATCAGCGGCACCAACGCCCATGTCATCGTCGAGGAGCCCCCGGCACCGGCCAAGGCCCGTACCGGCGCGCCCGAGCCCGCCGCCGTGCCCTGGCTGCTCTCCGGCAAGGACCCGGAGGCCGTCAAGGCCCAGGCCCGCCGCCTGCACCGGTACGTCCTGGACCACCCGGAGCTGGCCCCCCGCGACATCGGCCACGCGCTGGCGAGTGGACGGACCGTCCTCGACCACAGCGCCGCCGCCATCGGACCCGACCGCGAGTCCCTGGTCCGCGCCCTGTCCGCCATCGCCCACGGCGAGTCCGGCACCGGCGTCGTCCGGGGGAACCTGAACCGCCCCGGCAAGACCGCCTTCCTCTTCACCGGCCAGGGCAGCCAGCGCCTGGGCATGGGCAAGGAGCTGTACGAGACCAACCCGGTCTTCGCCCGCGCCCTGGACGAGGTCGCCGCCCACTTCGACCCCGAACTGGTGCTGCCGCTCAAGGACGTCGTCTTCGCCCGCGAGGACTCCGCCAACGCCTCCCTGATCGACCAGACCGCGTTCACCCAGGCCGCCCTCTTCTCCATCGAGGTCGCCCTGTTCCGGCTCTTCGAGCACTACGGCATCACCCCCGACTACCTGCTGGGCCACTCCATCGGCGAGGTCACCGCCGCCTATGTGGCCGGGGCCCTGGAACTCGCCGACGCCTGCTGCCTGGTCGCCGAGCGCGGACGGCTGATGCAGGCCGCCCGCGAGGGCGGCGCCATGGCCGCCGTCGAGGGCACCGAGGACGAGGTGCTCGCCGCCCTCGCCCCCTACGGCGACACCGTCGCCATCGCCGGGGTCAACGGCCCCACCTCGATGGTGATCTCCGGTGACGCGGACGTGGTCGAGGAGGTCATGGCCGCCTGGCGGGCCAAGGGCGCCCGCACCAAGCGGCTGCCGGTCTCCCACGCCTTCCACTCCCCGCACATGAACGAGGTCCTCGACGAGTTCCGCGAGGTCGTCGCCGGACTGCACTTCCGTACCCCCACCATCCCGGTGGTCTCCAACGTCACCGGCGCCCTCGCCACCGAGGAGCAGCTCACCTCGCCCGACTACTGGGCCACCCACATCCGCGAGGCCGTCCGCTTCCTGGACGGGGTGCGCACCCTGGAGGCCCAGGGCGTCACCAACTTCGTGGAGCTGGGACCCGACGGCATCCTCACCGCGCTCGCCCAGGGCTGCCTGGAGGAGGAGCCCGGGGCGCTGGTGGCCGCGCTGCGCCGGGACCGGCCCGAGCCGGAGACCGTCGCCACCGCCGTCGCCCAGCTGATGACCCGGGGCACCGTCGCCGACGCCCAGGCCGTCTTCCCCGGCGCCCGGCCGGTGGAACTGCCCACCTACGCCTTCCAGCACCAGCGGTACTGGCTGGAGGGCGCCGACACCCCCACCGACGCGGCCGGACTCGGCCTCGCCACCGCCGCGCACCCGCTGCTCGGCGCGGCCGTCGGCGTCGCCCACCGGGACGAGTACCTCTTCACCGGGCGGCTCTCCCGCCGCACCCACCCCTGGCTCGCCGACCACGCCGTGCACTCCGTGGTCCTCGCGCCCGGCACCGGACTGGTCGAACTGGCGCTGCGCGCCGGGGAGCAGACCGGCTGCCCGAGGGTGGAGGAGCTGACCCTCTCCGCCCCGCTGGTCCTGCCCGAGCAGGGCGGCGTCCAGCTCCAGCTCGTCCTCGGCGAGGCCGACGGGTCAGGACGCAGGCCCATCGAGATCTCCTCCCGCACGGACGCCGGTGATGGCGACCTGACCACCGACCGCCCCTGGACGCTCAACGCCAAGGGCACCCTCGCCCCCGAGGAGACCACGGCGGCCATCAGCGCGCCGTTCGCCGTCTGGCCCCCGGCCGGGGCGGCCGAGATCGCCCTGGACGACGTCTACGACCGGCTCGCCGCCATCGACTACCAGTACGGGCCCGCCTTCCAGGGGCTGCGCCGCCTCTGGCGCGGCGACGGCGAACTCTTCGCCGAGGTCGCGCTCCCCGAGGAGCAGCGCGGCGACGCGGGACGGTTCCTGCTCCACCCGGCGCTGCTGGACGCGGCCCTGCACCCGCTGCTGCCCGGCGTCGCCGACGAGGACCGCCCGGCCGTGCTCCCGTTCTCCTGGTCCGGGGTCCAGATCCACGCCACCGGCGCCTCCGTACTGCGGGTCAGGCTGACCCAGGAGGGCGAGACGGCGAGCCTGGCCGTCGCCGACGGCACCGGGGCGCCCGTGGCCTCGGTGGAGGGGCTGCTGCTGCGGCCGCTCTCCGGGCAGGCGCTGCGGGAGGCGGCCTCCACCGCCCACGACGGGCTCTTCCGGGTGGTCTGGAAGCCCGCCACCGGCCAGGGGAGCGCGCCCGACACCAGTGCCGTGGCCGTCATCGGCGACCTCACCGTCGCCGGAGCCACCCGCCACGCGGACCTGGAGGCGCTCGCCGCGTCCGGCACCACGCCCACCACCCTGGTCCTGGCGCCCGCCGCCTCCGCCCCGGACCGTACGGCGGAGGACGCGCACCAACTCCTCGCCGACACCCTTCAGACGCTGCGGACCGCGCTCGCCGACGACCGCTACGCCACCACCACCCTCGTCGTCGCCACCCGGGGCGCCCTCGCCACCAGCGCCACCGAACAGGTCACCGATGTCGGCCAGGCCGGGATCTGGGGCCTGGTCCGGGTCGCCCAGACCGAGAACCCGGACCGGATCCTGCTGGTCGACACCGACGGCGACGCACTGGAGCCGGGCGCCCTCAGCACCGGGGAGCCACAGGCTGCGCTGCGCGGCGGGAGCGCGCTGATCCCCCGGCTCGCCCGCACCACGCGCGCCGAGGACGCCACCGCCCCGCGCTGGGCCGAGGGCACCACCCTCATCACCGGGGCGACCGGCTCCCTCGGCACGCTGCTGGCCCGCCATCTGGTCACCGAGCACGGCGCCCGCAGCCTGCTGCTGCTCAGCAGGCGCGGCGAGGCGGCCGAGGGCGCGGCCGAACTGGCCGAGGAGCTGACCGGGCTCGGCGCCCGGGTCACGTTCGCCGCCTGTGACGCCGCCGACCGGGAGGCGCTGGCCGCCGCGCTCGGCCGGGTCCCGGACGACGCGCCGCTGACCGCCGTCGTCCACACCGCCGGGGTGCTCGACGACGGACTGCTCACCTCGCTCACCCCCGAGCGGCTGGCGAAGGTCCTCAAGCCCAAGGTCGACGCGGCCTGGAACCTGCACGAGCTGACGAAGGACCAGGAGCTCTCCGCCTTCGTGCTCTACTCCTCCATCGCCGGACTCATCGGCAACGCGGGCCAGGCCAACTACGCGGCCGGGAACACCTTCCTGGACGCGCTCGCCCAGCACCGCGTCGCCCAGGGGCTGCCCGGCACCTCCCTGGCATGGGGGCTGTGGGCGCAGGCCAGCACCATCAGCGGCGGCCTGGACGAGACCGACCTCAAGCGGCTGGCCCGGATCGGACTGCTGCCGCTGCCGTCGGCGGAGGGCATGAGCCTCTTCGACGCCGCGTTCACCACCGGGGAGGCCGTCCTCGGTGTCACCCGGATCAACGCCAACGCCCTGCGCAAGCAGGGGGATTCGCTGCTGCCGCTGCTGCGGGACCTGGCGCCCGCCGCGCCGCGCCGGGCGAGTGCCGCGGCGGCGGGCCCGGAGACGGGCGGCCTCTCGCTGGCGGAGCGGCTCGGTGCCCTGGCCGACGAGGACGCGCGGATGGCGCTGCTGATCGATGTGGTCCGGGCCCAGGTCGCCGGGGTGCTGGGGCACAGCGACCCCGAGTCCATCGACCCCGAGCGCGCCTTCCAGGAGATCGGCTTCGACTCGCTGACGGCGGTCGAGCTGCGCAACCAGCTCGGGGGAGCGACCGGGCTGAAGCTGCCGACCACGCTGATCTTCGACCACCCCAACTCGGCCGCCCTCGCCACCTATCTGCGCCGTCAGATCACAGTCGCGGAGGTCTCGGTGGCCGACCCGGTCCTGACCCAGCTCGACACGCTGACGGCCGCGATCCGCGCGGCCGCCGCCGACAAGGAGGCGTACGAGAAGATCACCGGCCGGCTGAAGGAGCTGATCGGTGTCGCCGACGCCGCGGGCGGCTCCGACGGTGACACCCCGTCCGAGGACACCGGCCCGACCGCCGCCGACCTCGAGGGCTCCTGGATCACCGGCTACG
>NZ_JBHVHF010000183.1:0-16590 GCF_042800315.1 Streptomyces sp. NPDC057638 | reverse complement strand
GGTAGAGCGACGAAGGAGCGGGCCGGCGAGGACACGCACCGAACGACCTTGCACGCAGCCCCCCGACCCCCAAAATCGAAAAGCAGGGAAGGCGAGATCCCGTACGGGCCGGAGCGCAGCGCAGGGCCGTACGCGACAGAACGGCCCCGGCAGCGCCGGGGTCCGCTACTCCTCCTCGGTCGCCGTGGCGAGAAGTCCTCCCAATTGGATCTTGACGAGCTGGAGGGCGGCCTTCGTGTCGTCCAGGGAGGTGGAGAGCAGGTCGGAGTGCTCATTGGTCGCGGCCTGGAGGGTGGTGAACCGCTGGTAGAGCTTCTGCGCCTCTGCGGCCTTCCCATTCCGCTGGGCAGCGGCGATGTCCCGGGCGAGGTCGTCCAGTTCGTCCTTCGCCTTGGTGGTGAAGGCCGTGATGATCATTTCGCGCATCTCCTCCTGGTCCGGGAGGGGGACTCGGACGAGGTGGCTGCCCTGGCCGAAGCGGCCGACGAGTTCTCTGAGCGCACCGAGCACTTCGGCGTGCTGCCGGTGGACGAAGTAGACGCCGCCGGTGGACCGGACCCGGATGGCGTTGAGGTTCTCGACGTACTGGCGGACCACCGAGCGCAGCCGGTCGCTGGTCAGGTAGGTGCACCGGTGGCGGAAGGAGTCAGCCACCTCGGCGAGCATCTGGCGGACGGTGGCCTGCTCAGCCTCGGGGAGACGGGCGATGGCGGACCGGTTCTCTTCGACCGTCAGCGTGCCGGCCCCTTCGGCACTGCCTTCGGAGTTGTCGCGGTCGAAGGTGCAGATGGCGATGCGGGTGTCGTACTCAAGGTTCGACCTCTCTTCGTCCCGGACCTCCCGTACGACGTGGCGGACGATCTGGCCTCCGTCCCGCCGGACGGGACGCACCATCAGGGTGACCGTCGTGACGTACTCGTTCCGACCGCGGCGCCGGCCGTACTTGCTCGCCGGACCGACAGCGCTCGGATCGTCCAGGGGGTAGCTCACCTTGACGCCGTTGGGTCCGGTGACGCGTTCGTAGGCGTCGGTGTGCCGCAGGGGAGGGGGCAGGAGGGATTCGTCCAGGTCGAGCTCGGCGAACCAGCTGGCCAGGTCGTCCCGCGTGACCTGGCCGTCGAAGACGCTGTAGAGCACGAGGTGACCGAGAAGGGGCGCTCCGTCGCTCCCCATGGCCTCGGCGTAGGCGTCGAAGGTGGCGTCGCCGGTCCTGAGCTCCGGGCCCGGGGTATCAGGCGGTGGTGTGGACATGCGTTGCGGCTCCTTGGCAAAAACGGGCGTTTGGGTAGTCGGTAGCGCGGCGGCGGGTCCCGCCGCCGATGCTCAGATGAGCCGGAAGAGGTCGGCTGCGGCGCGCGGGTCCGCGAGTTCGGTGAGGTTGCGGAGGTTGTCGCAGAGCGCGTCGAGCACCGATCCCGTGCCGGTCGAGGCGCCGTTCCCGATGGCGATGCCGAAGGTACGGAAGTCCAGCTGCCGCTTGACCTCGTTCCAGCGGTGCATCCACTCCTCGCTGACCTCGCACTCTCCGTCGGTGATGAACACGATGTCGCCCCGGGCCCGGCCGGCCTCGTTGAACTCCTCCTCCAGGAGGTCCGCGGCAGCGGTGAGCGGGGTCTCGAAGTCGGTTCCGCCGCCGAAGAAGGTCTCGGCGAAGTCGATGGCGCGGTCGATCGGGTGCACGGTGGCGGCGGGGAAGCGGTGGACACTGAGTTCGGTCGCGGAACCGAAGAGGATGCCGACGAAGTCGCGTTTGGACTGCCGGGCCTGGTCCAGGAGCGCGAGGGCGCAGGCTTTGGCCCATGCCTCCCCGGTGGTGCCGTCGGCGCCGAGGGGGATGTCCATGGAGAAGGAGGTGTCGATGCAGGCGATGATCGCGCCCTGGCCGGTGTTCTGTTCTCCCCGGCTGTCGTAGAGCATGAGGCTCGCCTCGGCGTACCGGGCGGCGAAGACGGAGCGCAGGACGGGGACGGCGAGGTTCGGCAGCTCGGAGGGGATGAGGCGGGAGAGGTCGTCGCCCAGGGTGATCCCGACGAGTTCGCCGGGTGCGTTTTCCACGCGCCGGGCCCGTTCGCCGACGGCCATCATCCTGAACCGCCCGACGATGTCGACGAAGTCGGCGAGGCGCCCGGTGCGCAGGCGTTCGGCGAGCCGGGCCCGTTCCTCGAAACTCATCCGCTCCAACTGGCCAGGCCCCAGGCCCCAGGCCCGCATCAGGGCGTCTTCTTCCCGGGCCGCCTCGGCCGCGAGGGCAGTCGCGCGGCGGATCGCCGTCCGGATGGCCGGGGTGACGGCGGCGAGGGCCTGCCCGGCCGACTGCTCGGCCCCGCGGGCCGCTTCGTCCGCTTGCTCGGCCCCCTCGATCGCCTGGTCCACGGCCGCGGCGGATCCGTGGGGGACCGTGCCCTTCGCGTCCTCCGTTTCACCGGCCCGTGCCAGCGCATCGGCCACGGCCTGGGCGGCGGAGACGGCGTCCTGCTGGGCGTCCCGGGCCTCCTGCCCTTTCTCCTGGGCTTCCCGGGTCTGTTCGAGCAGACGCCGCAGGGCCTCGGCCTGGGCGAGGACCGCCATGGCGGCGGCGTACGGGTCGCCGACGGTCTCGCGATGCAGTTCCTCGTACTCCGGGCTGGTGAGCATCGCCTCGACGACCTGGTGGTTGACCCGGCGGGAAGGGTCCATGTCCGAGCGGCCACGCAGACGCGGTGCCGCCTTGAACGCGGCGAGGACAAGATCTCGGATCAGATCCCCGGTGTGGTCGAACCGGTCGTTGAGGTCGTCCGCCAGATCACGGAGGGCGGGGGCCTGGTCGTAGATCTCGCGCCAGGTCATGTCGTCGAACCGGTCGGAGACGACCGCGGTGGTGGCGCGGGCCGGGGACGGCTGGGCGAGCCCCAGCCACCGGCCGGCCCTCGCGGCCAAGTCCTTGAGCTTGGTGAGCGTCTTGCCCACGATGTCCTCCCTCTTCCGCCGTCCCCGGTCAGACCTGGGCCTGGACCATCGAGGCGTCCACGCCGAGGGCCTCGGTCAGCAGCCTGGAGTGGACGGCCTTCTGCCGGGCGATGACGCGGTCGATGGACACCGTGGAGCGGCCGGCCGTCTCCGCGTCCGTACGGAGCCTCCCGAGCTGCTTGCCGGCACGGCTGAGCTTGGTGTTGGCCTCCTTGATCGCCCAGTCCGACAGAGCCTCGCGGGACTGGCCGGCCTTGGCGTCCAACTGCGCTTCCAGTTCCTCGATCGCGTCGGCGATGTCGAGCGCTTCGCGCGCATCCGGATTCACCATCTGCAAGACCTCCCGCTCGACCGACGGCCGCTGGGCGGGGGAGTCCCACAGGACGTGTGTCAGCAGGGCGAGATCGTGCTCGGTGACCTCCATCCGGCCGTCGAGGAACGCGGACGCCTGGAGCAGCCGTACGGACGTCCGCCAGCGCCGGTCCGAGGCGATGATCTCCCGGCGGCGCAGCGCGGCCCGCAGGGTGCACAGGGCGTCCACGATCGCGTCGGAGACGATCACCCGCGGCACCGCCACCGAGACGGCGTGCTGGAGTTCGGTGAGGGTGACCGTGGTGCGCACGGGCGCCGTGGGCTGGTCGACCGCGGAGCGGACGAGGGCGGCGAAGTTCGACGGGTCGGTCAGGTAGTCGACCTCCAGCCGGACCAGGAGCCGGTCGTAGATCGCCGCGCTGTCCTCACCGGTGGGCAGCTCGTTGGAGGCGGTGATGGCGCTGATCAACGGGCACCGGATCGGGGCCCCGCCGTTCTCCGGGTGGTAGAGCCTCTCGTTCAAAAAGCCGAGGGTCTCGTTCAGTGCGGCCATGGAGCACTTGAAGATCTCGTCGATGAAGGCGATGTCCGCGGTGGTGGCCCGGCCGTCGTACACCTGGCGGTACTCGCCCCGGCTCAGGGCAGCGACGTCGATCGGGCCGAACATCCTCGTCGGGGCGGTGAACTTCGACAGGAGGATCTCCCAGAGGTTCGCCCCCTCGATCCGGCCCGTCAGCTCCCGGGCCAGCTCCGACTTCGCCGTACCCGGCGGGCCCAGCAGCAGAGCGTGCTGCCCGGCGAGCATCGTCGCCACCAGCGTCCGCACGACGTCCTCCCGCTCGTAGAAGACGGCGGACAGCTCGCCCACCACCGCCCTCAGACGGCCGGCGGTCTCCACCGCGCCGTTGTCGATGCCCGATGCCGAAGCCATCCCAACCTCCCATGCTCACACGCCGACTTGGTCCTCGCAGCGTAGCGAACCCGAATGCAAAAACGTGCGTTTTGGCATTCTCGCGTGCTGTTGCGACCACGGGAAGACCACTGAGGGTCGGCCGGTTCCCTCCGTGGGGGAGACTGGGTCTGCCCGGTGGCCGTCCACGCGTCCGGCCGATGCTGCCGCCACCGGGCACTCACCCGATCGTGTGACCGCCCGTGCAGCCCGGCTGCGGCCGCGGGCACGCCGGTGTCAGTGGTCGTCCCCAAGGTACTCGCGGGCCCTGTCCAGGAACACCGCCCGGGCTGCGACGGCCTGCCGGACGGGCTCGCCGAGGTGCCGGTCAGCGAGCAGCGGGTGTTCCCCTTCCTCCTCGGCCAGGGCCGCCAGTTCGTACCGGTGTTCCTCGGTCAGACCGGGTACGGCCAGCAGCGCCTCTTCCAGACGGCGCTCGGCGGCGGCGAGCGCATCACCACGGCGTCGGAGAGCAGACCGGGCGGCTGCCTGGACCGCTGCCCGCAGACGGCGACAGCGCGGCGGCGCTCAGAGCCTGCCGTCGATGGCGCCCTGGGGGCTGGCGTAGAGGCCACGGATCCGCTGGATGGCCGTCCACAACCGGGTCGGCGCATAGGCGTCGGCTGGGCCCAGGTCCTCCCGGGAGACATCGAGAAGGAGCGCGAGCCGGTCACCGGGAATGCCGTCCGCCGCCCGGGCCGCCGCGCGGAGAGCGCTGTGAAGTTCCTCCCGGTACCCGAGGGGCTCGATCTCGGCGAGCCGCCCTGCGGTGGTGTCGATGCGGGCCGCGGCGCCGGACAGCGCGGCGCGGAGGTCAGCCGGGATCTGCTCGTGCGCGGCGTCGTCCAGCGGCGGGAGCGGCGCCCAGTCGGCCTCCGCTCGGATGACCGAACGGACCGCCACGTCATCACTGGGGTGACGTCCGGGGCCGGGCGCGGTGGTCCGCCGCCGGTGGGTCGCGGTCCACTGGCCGGTGGCCCTGCCCTTGCGAAGGTGCGGGGTGACGGTCCCGATGAGGATGGCGTCGGCGAAGACCAGGTGGCTCTCTTCACGGTCGGGGTCGGGGCGGCGGGTCCAGCGACGGCCCCCGTGCTCACCAAGCTCGACGGTGTCCGGGTCCGGCTGTTCGGTGCGCGGAGCGGGAACGGGCTGCGAAGCAGGGCAGGTGACGGCGGCGAGCACGGTGGCAAGCTCCGCGGACTCCGGGCCGAGGTCGCCCGCCTGAGCTCCGGCCAGGAGAGTGAGGTCGTCGTCGTGGGGGGCACGGACGGCGAGACGGAGGGCCGCCGCCCGTACGGGTACCGGCGCGGTCATCGAGGTGGCGAACGGTACTGCGGCGTTGGCGATGGCGCTCGCCTGCTGCTCGTCGAGGGCCGTCCACCACCCCGGACGCGCGGACGGCGTCTGAGGCAGGTGCCGCAGCACAGCCCGGATAACCGCGTGCGCGGCCTCACCACGGTCGTCGAAGTACCGGCCACCGCGCCGGGGGCGTACGGGCAGCGGGTTACGGTCGGCGCTCCAGCCGAGCTCGCTGTCATCGGTGCCCACTCCGCCCGCCTGCCGCTGGACACCTCCGGCAAGCCGGCCGTCGCGCAGCAGGCTCCACAGGTGGGGGTGGCCGGTGCTGCAGGCCAGGGCCCAGCCGGAGCCGCCGTGCTCACCGAGATCCTCGATCCGGTCGTACATCGGCCCGCGGGCGGGCGCGGTGTCCTCGTACGACGCGTGTTCATCGTGGGCCCCGCCCTCCGGGGCGCCGACGGCGGCGTCAGTGGTCCCGTCGCCGGGGGCGGGTTCTTGGGCGGTGGGGGCGGAGGCTGGTGCGGTCCCCTCGGTGTCCGGGGCGGGCTCCGACCCGGACACGGGCGAGCCAGCCGTGTAGTGGGCGCGGATCATCTGGAGATACCCGTACAGCTCTGGTCCGGCCGTCCCGGGGAAGTCGGCCGGGGCGGCGTCGAGCAGGATGTTGAGGCTGGCGCCGCGGACGCGCCCGGTGGTTGTCCGGGCGAAGTCCTTGAGTGCGGCCAGGAGCGCCTTCTTGTACGTGGCGGGGCCCACTCCGGCGAGGGGGTCCTTGCGGCGCCGGCGGCCGAGGAGCCGCTGGACCTCGCCGAGGGCGGCGCTGCGGGGCCCGCGCGGCATGGTCTGGTACGCGCTGTCGTCCAGCAGCGGGAGCGGCACCCACTCCTGCTCGGCCGTGAGGATGGCGTGGGCTCCGGACTCGACGCCGGGGAAGTGGCTGCCGCCGGTGGAGGAAGGCAGGATGCGGCGCCGGTGCGCGGCAGTCCACTGCCGCTGGCCCCGGGCGCTCCCGCGGGGGGTAAGGGTGCCGACGGGGGCACCGTCGGCCAGGACGAGGTGTCCGCCCTCGCGATCGGGATCGGGATCGGGCACCAGCTCGCAGCGGATGCCGAGCATCCTGGTCAGTTCGGTGAGTTCGACGGTTCCGGCCGGTTCTGACGGGGCCCCAGCGGGTGTCCCGGTAGCCGGGGCATCGGACGCGGGTACGGGGTCCGGGAGGGGAAGGGGCTGCGCGGCGCTCAGGGACTGGAGCGCGGCGTGCAGTTCGCGGGCGTGCCGGCTGCGGCCGAGTGTCCGCGGGTCGAGGCCGGCGAGCAGGGGGAGGTCGCCGTGGTGGGGCGTCCGGGTGGCGGTGCGCAGGGCGGCGGCCCGGGTCGGTTCGGGCAGGCGGCCGAAGGCGCTGCCGTCTTCGGGGCGGGCGGTGATGAGCGGGATGAGCGCGGCAACGAGCCGGGTGGCCGCGTCGTCGTCCAGGACAGCCCAGTCGGCGGGCGGCGGCGGGGCGGTGCGCTCGGAAGTGCGCCGGACGGCGGAGTCGATGACGGCTGCGGCAGCCGCATCGCGGCTGGGCCAGTGCCGGCCTCCGTGCAGCACGGGCACGGTGAAGAATCCGTGCTTGGCGGACCACCCGAGCAAGGAGCCACGGCCGGTGATCGCGCGCTCCGGCTCGACCGTGCCGACGTGTTCCGCGTCGCGGAGCACGCTCCAGGTGTCGCCGCGGTCGCCGTAGCGGACGAGGGTCCAGCCGGACCCGTGCCGGATGCCGAGATCGACGAGAGCGACGACCGAGGTGTCGCTCTCCTCTTCACCATCATCGTCGTCGGCGCCGTCGGGCTTGGCCTGGTCGTCGTCCGCGGGCTCCGGGGCGTCGTCCTGGTCCCGGGGGCCTGCTGCGCGGCCGGCAGCATCGGCGATGTCGCGCCGTATGGCGTCGAGAGCGCGCAGGTGCTCGGCCCGCACCTCGGCGAGCTGCTCGTCGTGCGCGGCCCGCACCTCCGTGAGCTGCCGCTCATGCGCGGCCCGCTCGTCGGCGAGCTGCCGATCGAGCCGGTCGGCCCGGGCCGTCAGCTTCTCCACCTGGCTTGCGAGCTCCTGGGCCCGCGCGGTCGTCGTGGCCAGATCCCCGGCGGCGGTACGGAGTTCCTTCTCCAGCTCGGCGTGCCGTTCGGTGAGCGCGGCGTGCTGGGGACGCAGGGCGTTCAGTTCGCCCTCCAGCCGCCCGGCCCGCTCTGTGAGATCGGTGTGCCAGGCGGTGAGGCCGGTGTGCGCGGTCTCCAGGGCCTGGTGGCGGTCGGTGAGCTGGTCGTGGGCCCCGGTCAGTTCCTGGTGGCGGCCGAGGAGGGCCTGGTGCTGGGCGGCGAGTTGGTCGAGGGCGGTCTGGGCGGCGCGGGTGGCGGTGTCCGCGGCGGCGGCTTCCTTGAGGGCGGTGGCGGTCTCCAGGGTGGCGGCCTGCCGCTCGGCCTCGGCCTCGATGGCTGCTCGGTCGCTGGCCTCGGCCGTACGGCGGGCGGTGTCGGCGGCCAGGAGGGCGTGGTCGCGTTCGGCGGCGGCGTCCCGGATGCGTTCGGCGGCCGCGGTTTCCACGGCGGCGAGGTGTGCGTCGACCGTGTCGGTGTCGGCGGCGGCCTCTTGGGCGGCGGTGATGGTGTCCACGGCGGCGAGGAGGCGGGGGAGGAGCGCGGTGAGGACGCCGGTCTCGCGGGTGCGGCGGGTCAGCAGCTCGGGGAGCGGGGCGCGCTCGGCGGCGGTTTCCTGTGCCGCGCGGGCTTCCGCTTCCGCTTTGCGTTTGTCGCGGGCCCGGTAGGCGCGCTGTTTGTCGGCCGCATTGTTGTGGGCACGACAGAACGCTGAGGGCCGGCCGGGCTTCCCCTGCCGCGGGAGTTCGCGCTGGTCGGTGCACCCCTCGAAGAGGCAGTCGTCGGCGACGCCGTAGCCCGCTTCCCGGTACTTCCGTTCCGTCCACGCGTCGGGGCCGTCGGCCCCGCCCGTCGTCGCCTGCTCTTCTGCCACGTCCACGCCTTCTCCCCGGAGTTGCTGCCGCAGAGGCTAGCGGTCCGGCGGGAGCGGTACGGCGTTCTCCGGCCGTTCCGGCGGGCCGGGGCTCCGGCCGCGCGCCCTCTCCGGAGCCGGTCCGGGCCCGGAGGGGGGTAGTCGCGCGCCGTCCGGCCGCTGATCTGCGGTTTCACTGACCCTAGCCACCCGCTCATTCTTTTTCAATTCAACTCACACATGACAAACGTTGAGATTAAATATGTGAGTAAGAATCCGGGTTGAACTGCATGGATCTGCTGTGCGGCGATCTGAGACCTGATAAAGATTCCCGGCATGAAGGGCGCGGGACGGGGCTTCAGGCAGTCAGAGAGCCCTTTGTGCGGCGGGGTGTTCCGGGGCGGGGTGTGTTCCGGCCGGATCCGGCGGGGTGGCGAAGGGGTCGACCGGGTGGGCGCGTTGGGCTGCGCCGGGGTCCTGATTCCGGATACTGTTGGCTTAGCCGGAATCAGAAAACGGCGCGAACATGACAACGAATCCGGTGGAACCCGGGGACCAGGAGCGGAAGATGACCGACGGGATCCCGCAGCCCCCAGGCTCGGCGCCGGCGGCGGTGACGCCCGGTCACCTGCGCGCCCTGACCTTGCTGGTGGACGAGCCCGCCCGGGACCGGTCCGTGCTGGTCGCCGACGGCGCCGGGACCCTGGCCGTCGTGGAGGTCTGCACCCGCGCGGCCGCTCTGCTCAGCACCTTTGAGCGGGGTGCCGCGTGAGCGCCCCTCAGCCGCGACCCGGCCGTGAGCCGGTCCCCGTGCCGTCCGCACCCGAACGGCCCCGCGTCCTCGTCGAGGACGAGATGGACGCCGTGCTGCGCCGGCTCGACGCCGACGGAGGTCCGGCGGACGAGGACCTGTCCGGCGACGGCGTGGACGGCGGCTGGACCGACTCCCTGGTCAGGGAGCTGAAGCGGTCGATGCCGCCCGGCGCCCTGCTGGGCCTGAAAGTGTTCGCCGACGGCGACGTCCTGGAACTCCAGCTCCTGCGGGTCTCGATCGGCCACCGCGGACAGGGCCACGCCACCCGGGTCCTGACCCGGGTGTGCGCCGAGGCCGACGCCCGCGACCTCACCGTGGTGTGCACGCCGACCGACGAGTTCGGCGCCGACCGCACCCGACTGGAGAACATCGCCCGGCGCCACGGGTTCACCCCCGTCGCCCCCGGAACCCGGCGCACCGGGCACACCTGGGAACGCCCCGCCCACCCCCGCAGCACTACCCGCGAGGAGCAGTAGCCCATGATGCCGCGCGAGCTCGTCCCCACCGCCGCCACCGGAACCGCCGTCCGCCGTGCCCGGGCGCACGCGGACGTCACCACCACCGGCGGGATGCGGATGACCGGGGCCGCCGCCCGCCGGCTGATCGCATCGGTGCCCCGCAACAGCCGCGACGCCCGCTCCAGCCGCTGGGGCAGCTACGCCGACTGGTGCGCCGAGAACGGCTGGGACACCGCGGAGCCCGGCGCGGTCCTCTCCCACCTGGCCGATCTCGCCGACCGCGGGCACCCGGCCGCCACCCTGGAGGCCCACTTCGGCACGCTGCGCGGGCTGCGCACGATCGGAGAGAGCCCGCTCAGCGGCGCCGAGATCAAGTCCTGCCAGCAGATCATCACCCACCGGGCGGGGGAGGAGGCCGACGACCCGGACGTCGAGCCGGGCCCGCTCCAGGCCGACGGCGTCACCCCGGACGACCTGCGGCAGATGCTCCGCACCCTCGACCGCACCACCGTCCGGGGCAAGCGGGACGCCGTCGTCCTGCTCATCGACTGGTGGATGGCCGGCCGCGCCAGCGAGCCCGCCCGCCTCAACCTCCACGACGTCAAGATCACTACCGTCAAGGTCCCCGACCCGGCCACCCACGGCGGCACTATCCGGGTGAAGGCCCTGGTCATCAAGCTCCGCCGCTCCAAGGCCGACCAGAACGCCCGCGGACACGAGATCCGCATCCTCGCCCCCGGCGACGACGAGCTCTGCCCCATCCGCGCCCTGGAGAAGTGGCTGGCCGTCCTCGCCGACGACGGCCAGCTCACCCCCGGGCCGCTGCTGCGCAGGGTCGACCGGCACGGCAACATCGGCGCGAAGGCGGCCGGACGGCACACCGCCGATCCCAAGCGCCGGGGCGGCATCACCGCCGAGACCGTGAGCGACATCGTCACCGCCACCGCCCGGGCCGCCGAACTCACCCCCACCCCCACCCCGGAGGAGACGGCCGCCGCCGCCCAGGCGAAGCAGGAGGCCCACGCGGCCGCCGCCGCAGCGCCCACCACCGAGGACGCTGGCGTCATCCTGAAGGCGTGGCGGGCGGCGAAGCGCGCCGCGCAGCAGGCCGTGCGGCGGATCACCGGCCACTCGATGCGCCGCGGCTGCATCCAGGCCATGCTCGACGCCGGACACCCGGCCGAGAAGGTCGCCCTCCACAGCAGGCACAGCCCGTCCAGCAGCGCGTTCGACGTGTACCGCAAGAACCGGCTCGCCTGGCACGAGACCACCACCCGCGGCGTCCTTGACCTCGCCGCCTGACCAACCCTCACGAAGGAGCATCGTGCCCACCACGTACCCGACCAGCCTCCCCGCCGTCCCCGCAGACCGGTGGGACGCCGAAAAGCTCGGCGACCGGGGCATCGAACGCCCCGACGACGCCCGGCCGGTCGCAGTCGCCGACTTCGTCCTCACCGCCGACTCCCCCGAGCAGGCCGAGCAGCGCCTGCTCGCGTACATCGACAACGACTACGACGACGACCTGCGCGGCGCCAGCGCCACGGCAGCCGAGGAAGCGGCTCCGGGTCGCTGGCGGGTGATCCTTCGCGTGCCGGGGGAGTTCTAAGCGCTGTCCGACCGATCATGTGAGTGGTAGTCAGTCTGGTCGTTGTCCTGGTGCAACGGACCACGGCGCCCGCGCCGAGGAATCCCGGTGGAACTGTGCGGCCATCGGCCAAATGGCCGAAAGCTGTAGTTGTTTGGTAACACTACGTCATGAAAAGCTCTGGCCTGGCCGCTGCTATCCCGACCAGGCGAGGAGAATGCCATGTCCGAAACCACACCCAATTCCAAGGGCCCGGCTAAGCAGCAGATGTCGCCGGAGTTGGCCGCGCGCCTTGGCCTGACCCCGACGGTGGAGGGTACGGCTTCCGATGAGCCGCAGTTCCTCTCCGCGGCCGAGGTGAAGCCCGAGGACGTCGGGACGCTGTCCATCGAGTACCGGGACGGTGCGCCCGTGATCGTCGTCAGCGGAGGGCCAGTGATTCCTGCGAACCTGCCGGTAGTAGGCCCGTCGGGGAACGCTGTCGCGTCGTACGCGGCAGGGCCCGCCAAACGCGACCTGGAGAGCGGGAGCATCGCGTGGTACAGGGGACCCCTGACGCCTTCGCCGAGCCGCCGTGTTCAGGACACGACAGCTGGCTAGTACGGGCTGCGGGGACCAGTGGAACAGCCAGCCGATCCCCGGCTCTGCGCCGCCATCGCCGACCGCATCACCTTCCGCTGCACCCTGCTCCAGAGCGGCACGGAGTCCTACCGCTACCCGGCCGCCGAAGCCGAACGCAAAAACCCGTCCTGACACGCGGGCCGGGCCCTTCCACTCCGCGTCTGTCAGGGGCGCGGACCAGCAGGGCGCGGAAACGCCAAACTACCGCCCCGCGTTCCTTCACCACCGCGGACACTCCCGCACACGACCCGGCGCCGGCCTGCGTCTGATCGCGGTCAGGGGGCCGGCCGGGGCGGCGGTCCGCAAGCTCGTCACCGCCCCGGCCGGCCGAGCGCCGTCTGCCCTGGGCTTCAGCGGCAGTACATGACGTAGAGCTTGCTGGCGTGGGAGGCGGCGGCCGGTGCGCCGATCGGCTTGGCGCCGGGGACCACCGAGGCGGCGCTCCAGGTCCTGTTGTCGCAGGTCGCCGCGTACAGGGCGCCGTTGAGGCCGGTCATGAAGACCCACATGAGGTTGCCGTGGGTGGCGAGTGCCGGGGAGTGGCTGGTGCGCCAGGTGAAGGTGTCCACGTTGCGCCACCCGTGTTCGTATACCCAGCGGCTGGAGTACACCTTGTCGTCGGTCCCGTTGCAGACCCGCCAGAGGTGTTCCCCGAGCGGTGCCAGTGCGGCGGCGTTGTTCACCATCCAGTCCTCTTTGTCGCGGTAGGGACCGGCCCAGGCGGCGCCGTTGTGGAAGGTGACGTTCTCCCTGCCGGAGCTGTCGAGGTACGAGAGGAACACCCCGTTGGTGTGGGGGTGCGTGGCCAGGGCGGGGCCGTACGCCGACTGGTAGCCCGGGAACTGCATGATGGAACTCCAGCCTCCGCTCTCGGTGAAGGTGCGCCACCACAGCTTGTCGCCCGAGCCGGTGACCGCGTAGTACAGCCTGCCGTGTGCGGCGGTCAGGGCCGGGGCGAAGAAGCTGCCGTCGCCGCCCACCCGCTCGGGGGTCCGCCAGGTCTGGTTCTCCAGACGGGTCCACATCACCGCGTTGTCCCCCGGGCGCACGAACACGGCGTACAGCTTGCCGCTGTAACTGGCCAGGGCAGGGGGCGAGGCGCTCTGCCAGGCCAGCGGGATCGGGGCGCTCCAGCTGGTACCGGTGCGCACCTGGTACTCCAGGGTGCCGGCGGGGAAGGGGATCGGGTCGCCGGTGTACGTGACCTTCAGGTCGTGGTGGCCGTCGCCGTCGAAAGTCCAGATGGCCTCGCCGCGGCGGGCGAGGACGGCGAGGTCCTGACGGTCCATCCCGATCGCGCGCTGGCAGGAGAGGTCGTCGTAGTTGCGCAGGTACTCCATGAGGAAGATGAAGACCTTGCCGATCTCGAAGGACACCCCCACCCAGGTGGGCAGGAAGCCGATGAAACCGTCCATCATCATGAGCGTTTCGAGAGAGGCGGCGGCCTGGACCAGTGCCTTGCGCAGCTCCTCGTACCACTCGGCGTTGCTCTGGTCGGCCTCCCAGACCTGGATCGAGGTGCCGATGAACCCGCTGGACCGCCCGTCGAAGAGGACCTTGTTCCCGGCGGAGAAATACCGCCTGTCCCCCTGCCCGAGTGCGCCGAACTCCTCCGACTCGAACGTCCCGCTGCCGCCGTCGCTGCCCCCGGTGGAGGCGGTCCAGTAGATCTCGTCCCGGCCGCCCCCCTGGTCCCCCACGGCCCGCCGCACGTAGAAGTGGTCCATCTCCAGCTTCACCCGGAACGTCGGCAACGCCGCCGGGCTTCCGGCGCCCGCATCACCCTCGGCAGCCGCGCCCTCTTCCTGCCCGGTGCCGTGGGTCCCGGCGGCTGCGGCCCCCGATGCGCTCCGGTACGCGGTGACCGCGAACCCCCTCTCGCGCATCGCGGCGAGGAACTCGGGGTCCTCCGGCTCCCCGGCCGCCGCCGCGTGCGGGTCCGCGATCTGCACGTTCGGACTCGCCAGGGCCTCTTCCACGACCTGCGCGAAAACCGCGCGCAGGTCCGCGGTCGTACAGCCCTGCTCCACCGGCAGGCCGGTGATCGCCTCGGGGACCACCCCCAGCCGGCCCTGAGCGGTGACCGCCTCCCGGTACACACCGCCCCACCGCCGGATCTCCTCCTCCGGGAACGCCGTCCTCACGACGTCCAGCAGCAACTGCTCAAGATCCGTGGGCGTCTGCCCCTGCCGCAGCCGGTCGGCGCCGTGCAGCAGCACCCCCACCAGAACATTCCCGTACGGCCCCGACTCCAGCGCCTTCCCGACCCGCGCCGTCGCCCGCTGCCCGGACAACATCGCCCGCAGCCGCTCCAGCCGGTCCGCCTCCGTCAGCTCCACCCGGTCCACCACAACATCTCCCTCGCCCCTGGTCGTGAACGTGCGTCAAGCGCGTCGCACGCTAAGAGGCCGGAGCGGGCCAGAAGAGCCGATACCTGCAACTGGTCATAAAACGACTGGAAACGCCGTCTTGCCACGACAACTCCTTCATGAGGAGCCGCCAAGGGCGAATCCGGGGGAACGCCACGGCCCCGGGACCGTTTCCAGACGACCGGTCGGACAGCCCCGGCCTCACCCCCGCGGTGGCCGGGCCCGGGGGCTCCGAGAGTGCCGGGGCCCTTCGTGCGGTGCTGCGTCGGGATCATTCGGGGTCTCCGTTCCGGGCCTGGGCGAGGAGCTGGGCCACTGTGTCGTCGGACTCGTCCCGGGCCCGGCGGGCGCGAGGTCTTCACCGACGGGGTCTGCGTCGAGGACCTGCCGGGTGAGGCGCTCCATCAGTTCGGGGTCGGCGCCGCTTCCGGGGCCGGTGATACGGGCGCGGGCCGATCACCGCCGCGACAGCGGGTGGGGCGTTCGCCTCGGCTTCGGCGAGCGCCCGCAGCGCGGACCTCATCGCGGGCGCGGGCCACCAGCCGGACGAGGACGGTCCCGTCGAGCACTGGCTGTACTGCCCGCCCCGGCCCGCCGGGAACGGAGCCGCGTGCGCGCTGTGCGGCCAGGCCGTGGTCGCCGTGGACGCCCGCGAGTTCCTCGCCGAGCGCGACGGCGACGGCGGCCGGTGGGAGACCCGGCACCTCGCCTACCTGTACACCGCGACCGTCCGGGACCTCGCTCCCGAGAAACATGCCCTCGCCGGGCGGGAGGGACGGCTGCCCCGGGACTGAGCCGCGCGCCGCCTGCGGGCCCGGAGCCGCTCACCCGGGTCGGCCGCCACCGGCCCACGGCCGGGCCGTCTCCGCCCGCCGGGGCATGTCCCGCTCCCCGGGGGTCACACCGGGGGCAGGGTGTCCGGCAGGACGGCCCCCGCTCTGCGGGCCAGTTCGTCGCGCAGCGGCAGGAGTTGGATGAGACGGTCGGCCGGACGCTCGTCCCACGCGTCGAGGACTGCCTGGATCCGGCTCAGCAGAGCCGGGTCGGCGATCTCCAGCACCTCTTGGTGCGCGGCGAGGCGTGCGCGGGCATGGGCGAGGTCACCCGGCGGGCCATCCGGTGCGGCCGGGAGGTTGCCGAGCGTGTGCGAGGCGGCGAGCAGATCCAGGGCGAGGTACAGGTCCCAGGCGACGGAACGGTCAAGGGGGTTGGTGTCCACCCTCCGGATTCTCCCTCCCGCCCCGGCGGACCCGTCGTGTCGGGGGCTGTCCGGCGAAGCCGTCTTCCCCGGTACGCCGACGCCACGCCCCAACCGGGCCCGGGCCCCTGGCGGCCTGGACCCGGAGCGGGCGCCCGGGGTCAGGCTGTCCGCGCCGCCTCGCGCGGGTCGCCGATCGCCGCGAACAGCATCCTCAGCCCCACACGGCCCACCGCCGCTTCCTCGTCCTGGTCCAGCTCGACGCTCGCCCGGTGTCCGGCGTGCCGCAGGATCGCGGACAGCATCTCGTGAGTGGCGGCGCCGCCCGGGCCCTCGAAGGGAGAGACCAGGACCGGCGACAGGGCCCGCCGCATCCAGAGGGCGACGGTCGCCGCGCCTCCCCGGGGCCACCACTCGTAGGGGTGCGCTCGGCCGATTTCACGCAGTGCCCTGGCCAGCGCCGCGAACTGCGGGCCGGGGTCCGGACCGGCGGCGCGGTCGAGGGCGTCGGCGAAGGCGCCGAGCAGGGCGAGGTCGGCTTCATCGACCTCGATGACCGCCAGCTGCATCGCAGGCTCGCCGGCGGGGTCGAGCAGCATCAGCGCGTCGGGCAGTTCGTCCACCTCTCCGTCGACCAGCTCCTCCGTCCCCGCGGGCAGCGCGTTGCGCACCCGCCAGTACGCCTCATGGACGGCGCCGACGGGCGCGCCCGGTACCGGTACCGCCCCGCCGTCCGGGGCCAGGGCGCCGAGTCGGCGCACCAGCGGCAGCAGCGACGGCGACAGCGCGTGCACAACGCCGTGGCTCTCTTCCAGGTCCGCCAGGACGTTCGGCTGGAGCACCGTCAGCGGCATGTCCAGCTCGTACAGACCGGCCAGGGCCTCCGTCACGATGGGCAGCAGCAGTGTTCGGGTGGGAGGCATCGGGCTCCCTCTCTCGGTTTCGGGGAAGGGGTGGCGGGGCGCTGACGCAGCCCGGCTCCCACTCCCGGGTGGCTGGGGTGTCGTCCTTCACCGCCCCCGCGCCGCACGGTCCGGTCACGGACCGGCCG
>NZ_JBHVHF010000182.1:0-16717 GCF_042800315.1 Streptomyces sp. NPDC057638 | reverse complement strand
CTCGGCGCGGGGGCCGCGCATCCTCGGTGGGCCGGAGTGCCCGCGCGCCGGGCTCGTCCCGGTCGCCTGGATCGCGGTGGTGCCGCTGGTCCAGCGGGCCGTGGTGCAGGCGGGCCCGCTGCCCGCGAGGGTGACGGCGGGACCGCTGTCACGCGGTCCGTACACGGTGGTCGCGTCGCCGGTCAGCCGGTCGGGCCCGGGGCCAGGCTCCGCGGGCTCAATCCCCTGACTGCCAGGCCGAAGAGGCGGTTCGCCTGGTCGGCGGGGTCGGGGTGGTGTTCCGTGGCCAGGGTGATCCCGACGATCAGGGTGATCAGGTCGGTGACCGTGGCGCCCGGCGCGACCGCGCCGTCCTGGACCGCCCGGTCGAGCAAGGGGCTCGCCGCCGCTTCCAGCGCGGCCGTGCAGGCGTTCTCGTGGGCCGGTTCGGACACGGCTCCGTCGTGGGCGAGGGCGGCCGCCAGGCCCCGGGCGCGGACGCAGAAGGTGAGCACCTCACCGAGCCACTCCAGCAGGGCGGTACGGCTGTCGGTCACGCCGGTCAGGGTGTGGGCGCGGGCGCACAGGGCGTCGATCCGTTTCTGGGCGACCGCCTCCAGGAGCGCGCGACGGGTGGGGAAATGACGGCGCACGGTCGCCGAGCCGACCCCCACCGTGCGGGCGATCTGTTCCAGGGAGGCGCCGGACCCGTGGGCGGCCACCTCGTTCTCGGCCACGGCGAGAATCCGGGCGTAGTTCCGCCGGGCGTCGGCCCGTTGCTGTCCCGGCATGGTCTCTCCTCCGGCATTGCTGAAACGGCGGGGTCCGCCGTATCGTATCCGAACGTAAACGGCGGGGCCCGCCACTTCATGGACGCGACCCGAGGAGCAGCAGCATGCCCGCAGATTCCGCACCCGTCCTGGTCACCGGTGCCACCGGGAAACAAGGTGGCGCCACCGTCCGTGCCCTGCTCCTACGGGGGGTTCCCGTCCGCGCCCTGGTGCGTGACCCGGCCAGCGAGCGGGCACGGGCCGTCGCCGCGCTGGGCGTCGAACTGGTCACCGGGGACCTGGCCGACCGCGCCTCCGTGGTCCGGGCCGCCCAGGGCGCCCGTGCCGTCTTCTCCGTGCAGATGCCCCCCGTCACCGAGCGGGGCCATGACTTCGACGGCGAGCTGACCCAGGGGATCAACCTGATCGAGGGCGCGAAGGCCGCCGGAGTACCGCAGTTCGTGCACACCTCGGTCAGCGCCGCCGACCAGCACGTCGAGACGCCTGGCTGGGACGAGGGCCGCTGGCCCCTGCTGGAGCCCTACTTCGCCGCGAAGTGCGCGATCCAGGACGCCGTCCGCGCGGCCGGGTTCTCCCGCTGGACGCTGCTCAAACCGGCCTTCTTCATGGAGAACTTCCTTCCGTCCACGGCGTTCCTCTTCCCGCGCGGTGTCGCGGGCGGCCTGGTCAGCGTCCTGAACCCGGGGACCCGGATCTCCCTGGTCGCCGTGGACGACATCGGCCGGGCCGCCGCCGCGGCCATCGCCGAGCCGGAGCGGTTCCACGAGGTCGAGCTGGAGTTGGCGAGCGACGACCTGCCGATGACCGAGATCGCCGCGGTCCTCTCCCGGGCCCTGGACACGCCGGTGTCCGCGCCGGACATGACCGAGGCGCAGGCCCTCGCCGCCGGGATGCCTCCCATGGGCGCCGCACACGAGTGGCTGAACGTCTGGTCCTTCGCCGCCCGCCCTCAGGAGGCGCGGGATCTCGGCATCCCGGTCACCCGCTTCGAGGAATGGGCGCGGACGCATCTGCCGGAGAACACCTGACGCCACCCCTGGCCCGTCCCGCCGCCCTGAGGCCCGTACGAGGACGGGGGCGCGCACCGGGAGACCTCGGCAGGTACGGGCCTCAGGGCACCGGCGGGCCGTGCAGGGTCCGGGCGAACAGGTCCAGCAGCGCCGCCCAGTGACGCTCGTCGGCGGTGTGGTCGTAGGAGACCGTGTCGGCCTGGGTGAACCCGTGGCGCGCCCCCGGGTACACCTCGGCGCGGTGGCGCACACCCGCCGCCCTGAGGGCGCCCGCGAGCCGCTCGATCTGCTCCGGCGGCAGGGAGGGGTCCGCGTCGGCGTGAGCGAGGTACACCTCGGCCCGCACCCGGTCGAGCAACAGATGCGGACTGTCCGGTTCCGTGGTGGCCAGGTGTGCCCCGTGGAATCCGGCGACGGCGGTGACCCGGTCGGGCCGGGCGGCGGCGGTGTACAGGGCCAGCCGCACACCCATGCAGTACCCGGTGACACCCACCGGCCCCGCGGCCACCAGCGGCGAGGCCGCCAGCCAGCGCAGACAGCCATCGGCGTCGCGCGCCACCAACTCGGGCGTCAGGGACCGGATCATCGGCCCGAGCCGCTGGAAGATCTCCGGGTGGCGTGCGGTGTCGATGACGGCCGGCAGGTCGATCAGCGGCGCCCGCCCGTACCGGTGGAAGACGTTCGGCACCAACACGGTGTATCCGGAGGCGGCGAGCCGGTGGGCCATCCGCTCCAGCTGGGGACGCGGCCCGAACGCGTCCATGTACAGCAGCACCCCGGGACAGGGGCCCATGTCCTCCGGATACGCCAGCAGGGCGTCGGCCGTGCCGTCCGGCAGGGGCACGTCGACACGGGTATCCGTGACGGAGACCATCGCTCACCCTCCTCCTCTCTCCCCGGGTGGGGAGACATCACCACCGGGACGGCGACGTACGGCGCGACCGGTGCCACCCGGCCGCCACCGGAGCCCGCGCACCCGACCGTACCCGTGGCCACCCGGCCGTCCGCCGAAGTGACACGGTGGCGGGGGGCGGCACGCGGACCCTGGGGCGAACGTTGTCCGCCCGCGCCCGCCTCGTGCGGGGCCTCAGACGCCCAGCGCGTAGGCGGCGATGAGGGCGAGCGGAAGACCCACGCCGACCACCCCGGTGGTGAGACCGAGGAGGCAGAGCCGTCGGCGGAAGCCCTGGCGCAGGCCCAGCACGGCGAAGGTGATGGCGAGGCTTCCGGTCAGCATCGGAAGCGAGGCCCCGGTGTAGCGGCCGAGGGCCAGCGTGACACAGGCGAGGAGACCGAGGGCGGCGGCGACAGGCCCGTAGAGGGTCGCCGGGGAGTCATCGTCCGATCCGGGTGACACGCTGACTCCTTCGGGTCCTGGCGGGCTGGTGCGGGGGAGGGGGGTGGGAACAGTCCGGAGCCGCCGGGCCGTCGGTGGACCGGACATGGCTGGTTCCGCGCCGTTCCTGCTGTCGTCCAGCAGCCAGAGCACCACCCCCTGGCATGGGCAGGGGCCGACACCGGAGCACCGGAGGTGACCTGTGCGCCGCCGACGAAGCACCGGGCAGCAACCTACACCGCCCCGGCACCGGTCCACCGCGCCGGTGGCCGAGGTGAGTATGTCCGGCGACGGGACTGAGTATCCCGACCGGTGCGCGGGCTCCGCGGGCGTCGGATGATCGGTGGCATGAACGCATCGCCTTCGCAGCCGCTCGCCCCGGGGACCGCGGGCACCATCGGCACCAGGGACTGGACCCGGTGGGGGTCCCTGCTGACCACGGGTCTCTTCCTGCCCGCCGCTCTGGCGGTCCTCGCGGTCGCCTACTCGTCCGAGAGCGCCGCGCGCTGCCTCGGCTACGGCGAGGAGTGCGGCTGGCAGCCGCCGGGAGGGATGTTCACCTGGGGTCTGGGCGTCTCCCTGGTGGCGTGTGCCACGGTCCTGGTGGCGCCCGCCGTACGGGTGCGCTACGCGGCGCTCGCCGTGCAACTCCTCGCGCAGGGCACGGTCCTGGTCGCGGTGCTCGGCTCCGGCTGACCCTCGCGCGAGTGCCGCGGCCCCCGAACGCGGCGGCGCTCACGCGAGGGCGGACACCGGTGGCCGTCACCGTACCGCCGTGGAGGAGGTCAGGGGCGGTCCGCCGCGAGCAGGCGTCGCAGGGAGGCGTGGGCGGGCGGACCCCAGCTGGGCTTGCCGCCGGGGCGGCCCTGGAGCCCGGCCTCACCGATGAGGATGCCGCTGAAGGCCCGCAGCAGTGCCCAGCCACGGGCGCGGCGCAGTGTCGCGGCGTCCGGGGTGGGCTGGTAGGCCCGGTGGAACCGGTCGAGTGCGCCGTCCGGCAGCAGGATCCAGGGGGCGGCCAGGTCGCAGGCGGGATCGCCCGCGCACAGGTCGCCGAAGTCGATCACTCCGCAGAATGTGCCCTCCGAGGTCAGGATGTTCGCCGGGTGCAGATCGCCGTGGAGCCAGAGCGGCGGGCCCGTCCAGGGGGGTGCGGCCACGGCGTCGTCCCACAGGGCGCGTACGGCGTCCGGGTCGGGGATCAGCTCCTGTTCGACGGCCGAGGCGAGCTGCCGCTCGAATCCCTCGGTGAGGTCGGCCAGGGGGCCGCCGCGGCCATAGCCGCTGACGGGCGCGGACTCGGGCGCGGGCCGGTGCAGCGCCGTGAGGAAGGCGGCCAGGCTGTCGGCCGCCGTCGCGCGGGTGGCGGCGGCGCGATCGGCGGGTGAGCCGGGTACCCAGGTGGTGACGGTCCAGGAACGGGGGAACCGGGCGGAGGCATGACCCAGGCGCTGGGGCACGGGCACCGGCAGCGGCAGAAGCGGAGCGAGGGAGGGCACCCAGGTGTGCTCCTTGCGCAGGAGCGCGTCCGCGTGTTCCGTGGCCCAGGGCAGCCGGACGGCGAGGTCGTCGCCCAGCCGCCACAACTGGTTGTCCCAGCCGCGCGCGCCGAGCCGTAGCGGATGACCGGCCAGATCGGGGTGTTGGTCGCGCAACAGCTCGCGGATCAGTTCCGCGGTGATCTCGGTATCGGTGTGGGGCATACGGACCAACCGTAGTCGGACCGCCGGGGCACGTTCGACGGCGGCCGTGCGGGTCCGGTGCGGCGGGAGGCTTCCCCAGGGGCGAAACCCGAGGCCAGGCCCCTCGGTAGCGCGAGCCGAGGGAGAACCCGTCCGTCGCGGCAGGGCTCTCGGCGGCGCATTCCCGTCAACGACCGGCCTGATCCTCACGGTGTCGGCCCCTGAGTGCCGCACGGTGTCCGCCGTGACGGTCCCTGACACGCGTCATCCCGGCCGACGGCGTCGGCGCTCCCGCCGGATCGGTCAGAGCGCTTCCGCCGGATCAGGCCGGGCCGGTGCGCGGGGTCTGGTGCCGGGGAGGGTCCCGACGCGTCGGCGAGGGGCGACTCCCCGCCGGTGAGCCGGCCGAGTCAGCCGTCGCGGCCGAGCGGTCGCCCGCTCGTCGGCCCTGCGACGGGTGCGGGTGGGGGAGGTTGACGGAGAGGAGGCCGGACCTTCAGTCGGTCAGCCGGATCCGGATGCCCACCGTGTGGTGATCGCGCCCGCGCAGTCGGCTTCCCAGCAAAGTGACCCGGGCGATCAGGCCGTACTTGCGCTTCATCAGATCGAGGTAGTGGCGGGTGGCCTCGGGGCCGGGCAGGTCGGCCACGCCGGGTACGGCCTCCCCGAGCGGGGTGCCCCGCCAGTCGCACGGGCCGACGGTCACCCGCCCGCTGTTGCGGATGCGCTTGACCTTGCCCGCCTCGGCCGCGCTCCACACGGCCAGGTGGTCACCGTCCCGCATCACCCATACCGGAGTGGGGACCGCCCGCCCGTCCCGGCGGAACGTGGTGAGCAGGACGTACTTGCTCGTCGCCAACTGTTCGAGGGGGCCGCCGGAGGCGGCCGACGATGCGCTCATCGCAACAGAATAGACGGTTAGCCAAAGAAACTAACCGTTTAGTCAAACGCTGTTAGCATCGCGATATGTCCCGAGCCGAAGCCACGAAGGCACGCATCCTCCAAGCCGCCACCGAGGAGTTCGCGGCGCACGGGATCGCGGGAGCCCGGGTCGACCGCATCGCCGCGGCGGCCTCGGCCAACAAGAACCTCATCTACGTCTACTACGGCAACAAGGACGGGCTCTTCGACGCCGTCTTCGACGCCCACGTCGGACGAGGGCTCGGCATGGTGCCCTTCACCCCGGACGATCTGCCCGACTACGCCGGGCGGCTGTTCGACTTCTACGAGCGGCACCCGGAGGTGCTCCGGCTGGCCACCTGGCACCGACTGGAGCGCGGCACCGGCACGGAACGCGATCCCGCCATCGCGGCGCCCACCCGCCAGGAGAAGCTGGCCGCGCTCGCATCGGTCCAGCGGGAGCGGGGCGGCACCCCGGGTTTCACCCCGGCCACCCTGCTCACCCTCGTCCTGGCCATCGCCTCCGCCTGGAGCCCGACGAACGCCGCGAGCGTGCCCGCCGCGGGTGTCCTGGCGCGGAGCCCGGAGGAGTGCCGCGAGGCGATCGTGGAGGCGGTACGGCGCCTGCTGTGAGCGGGCGCCGGACGGAATCGCCCGCTCAGGCGCGCCACCACGGCGGGTGGACCCCATCAGGCGCGTCCGGGGCGCCGTCCGCGCCCGACACACGGCGGCGGTCCCGCCCGCGCTCCTCCGTGGGGTGAGGCGGCGGCCCCGAGAGTACGGAGGGGAAAGCCCGGCTCAACGGTGCTGTCGTGGGGCGAGGTCCCATGACCCGTACGGTCCCACCGGGGACACCTCCGCGCGTGTCCCCGGCAGGAGCCGCTCCATCCGCCGTCTATCGCGTCACAGGCTCACGGCCGCCGATGGCGCACAGGGCCCGCAGCTCATCGGCCGTGCAGGGCAGTCCGTTGCAGCGGAGCACCTCGTTCAGGTCGATGTCGACGACGCGCGATCCGGCGATCCGGTCGGCGAGTACCCGCACGACCCGGCGCTGGTCCGGTGTGAGGGGGGCGCCCTCGGCATACGCCTCCGTGGGGAAGACGATGTCGAGCAGGGACCGCGCGAGGCCGGGCGCGGTATAGCCGCCGACCGTGGCGAGGAGGGCGCACATCCGCTTCAGCAGATCCTGGGAGTGTGCGGGCCGGAGCAGGGACAGGGCGCCGATCGCGTCGATGGAGGCCTCGTCCTCGGCGAACCAGAGCTCCGTGAACTCCCCCAGCCCGGATGGCTCGTCGATGGCCGCGGTGAGGCTCGACAGCGCCCGGTCGAGCGGGGCGGCCTCGATACGCACCCAGGTGAGCGCGGCACAGAAGCGCAGCAGCGGGTCCGCGTCGGCCAGGAACGGCTCCAGAAGGTCACGCGTTGTGTCGCCGGGCGCGAGGGCCAGACAGAGCAGCAACTCGGCGAGGGCATGGTGGTCGCGCTCGGCACCTCGTCCGGCCTCGGTGGCCAGGCAGTCCCGCAGGGCGTTCGCGGCGGACTCACCCGGGGCGGCGGCGAGCAGATGGATGGCGGTCCGCCGTGTCTGGCGGGAGATCCCGGGGCCTCCGGCGGCCCGTGCGGCCCAGGTCGGTGTCGCGGCGCCGAGACAGGTGTAGATCTCGTGGTAGGCGGGCTCCACGCCGTTCTTCGCGAAGCGCCGCGCGGGGTTCTTGGCGCCGGTGGCCGCCGTGTGGAGCTCTTTGAGGTGCCGGGTGGCGTCCAGACTGCCGTCGCGGGTGACCACATGCAGGATGAACTTCAGCAGCTCCTGGTCATCGGGCATGGTCTCGGTGAGGGCGATCACGAACCGCAGTGCGGGACCGGCGATGTCGGAGACGGTGTGCTGGTGCAGCACTCCGTCCCACAGCCGGGCCAGGGCGTGTCCCGCGGCGAGCGGATCCGGGACGGCGAGTCCCTTGAGGAGGAAGGGATACTCCGTCCCGGCACCGAAGAAGGGCTGGTATCTGCCCCATGCGACCTTCTCCACGCCCCGCAGGGCCTCCGGTGCCGGCAGGGTGCGCCAGGTGTGCAGCGCGTGGGCGAACCGCCCCAGGTCTCCATCGCGCCGTACACGCGTCTTCTTGAACCTGACGATCGCGTGGTCGGTGCCGTCCGCGTGGTAGAGCCGCCACGGCCCCCGTGGTCCGCCCTTGATGCCCGGCCGGACCGCGCCCTCGGCGATCAGCGTGCCGGAGGCGTCCAGGGCCCGCCACCACTCGATCTCCTCGCCCTTCACCCGCAGATCGACCGGCCCGACCTCGGCCTGGCGCGTCCCGTCCTCGGCGAACCACACCTCGGAGACCAGGGCGCCGTCCCGCTCGATCCGCTCGACCCGTGGCACATCGTCGCGGAAGCGCCGGTGCGCCACCGTGCCGTCCGGCAGGTTCTCGGTCTCGGCGGACCGTACGCCCTTCTCGTATCTGCGGTGCAGGATTTGCCCGCCGTCGGTGTCGTAGGTCCACTCCTCGTCGAGGTCGTCGGGCCGCCACGCCACGTACTCACGGCGCCGGGAGGGGCGGCCGTCGGTGAACTCGGTCACGACCGGCTGATCGTGGCCGAGGAACGGCTTGCTCCGCCACAGCCGCCAGGTCCCCGTGGCGGCGCCCGTGGCCGGGTCGACCGCGCCGATGACCCATGACTCCAGCCCCGCCACCCAGAGCGCCTCGTCCGGGGTGCCACCCCGGCGCTCCGGCTCGGTGCGCGGGTCGGTGAACTCCTCCTGGTGCGCCCCCGGTCCCTCGGTCAGCAGGCGCAGGGCCAGAGCCGCCCGTCCCTCGTACGCCGCGTGCAGCGCCGCGCCCGGGGAGGAGCCGTAGCCGAGCGCGAGGCACTGCTCGACCACGGTTCGGTCGCCGTCCCGGTCCGCCTCGACCAGGGGGTTGCTCCGGCACCTGCCGTTCGCGTTGATCCATGCGCACGGCCCGCCGTCCGCACGTTCGAGGCTGTGATACTCCACGCCCTTGAACGCGCCGTCGGTCTGCCAGAACCGGTGCAGGCCCACCTTCCTCTCGTCCCCGAACCCCTCGATGCGCTGGTGGTACCAGTGGCCGAGCCCGGAGGCGTGCTGGGCGCCCTCCGGCACCCGCGCCGGACGCGGCGGTATCGGCTCACCGTCGAAGTCGACCTCCGAACCGTCCGAGGTGAAGAACCGCTGGCGGATGAAGTACCCGTCCTCGTCGAAGTCCTGGATCATGACCCGGACGGAGACCGGCAGCTGGTCCATGGCCGTCTCCTGGGACGGACCGTCCGCGCGGTACACCACCATCCGGCACCGCTTGCCGTCCCGCCACCGCCCCTCCAGGGCGACCGTGCCGTCGTCGTGGTAGCGGATGTGCTCGCCATGGAGCTGGTCCGCGCGCCAGTGACTCGTCTCGACGAAGCTCCCGTCCGGGCGCCAGTAGCGCCACACTCCGGTCCTGCCCTCGGAGGCCGTCACCCCCAGAGCCCACCCTCCGTCGTCCTCGGCGACGGCCTCGGCGGGTACGCCGTCGGGGCGGTCGGGAGCGGTGTCCGTGATCGTGGTCATATCGTTGCTTCTGCCTTTCACCGAACCCGCGCGTCCAGGGAAGCGACGGGTCGGTCGCGTACGGGTGTGCCCTCACCGATCCGGCCGTCTGCTCAGCTGCCTTCAGGTCATCCGGTCCGATGAACGGCGGTGATGCGAGTGGATCGTAGGGCCTGCCACCGACAACGCCCGGCACTGATGCGTCCTCAACTCCCGTCATGAACCGTCCTGTTCCGGCTCGAAGCGTGGCACCAAGGGGTGCGCGCCGCCGTTCTGGGTGTCCGTGGGCCCGTGGGTCACGCGGTGTCTCGCGGGTCATGTCTCCTCCCTCGCCGTGGGCACGTCGTGGTATCCGGCCGCCTGAAGGGCGAACATCTGGGCGTACTCACCCTGTTTCGCCATCAGTTCCTGGTGGGTGCCGCACTCGGTGATCCTCCCCTCGTCGAAGACGTAGATCCGGTCGGACTGGACCACGGAGGCGAGACGGTGGGAGATGAGGACGGTGATCTGCCCGGGGCGGCGGGCGCCTTGGAGTACGGCCTGGTAGACGGCGTGCTCCGCCTTGGGGTCCATGCTGGCGGTCGGCTCGTCGAGCAGGAGGACGGGCGCCTGCTTGTAAGAGGCCGCGGGCGACCGCGACCTTGGCCCACTGCCCGGCGGAGAGCTCCTGTCCGCCCGCGAACCGCTTGGACAGCAGCGCCCGCCAGGTGCCGGGGAGGTGGGCGATGACGGTGTCGGCGCCGGAGGCGGTGGCGGCCGCGTGGGCGGCCCGGGGGTCGGCGTCGGTGATGCTGCCCCGGGAGACGGTGATGTTCGCCAGCGCGGTGAAGGGGTAGTGCACCGGGTCCTGGAGCACCATGGCGACCTGCCGCTGGAGCGAGACGGGATCCAGCCCACGAGCGTCGGTGCCGTTCCAGGACACGGTCCCCGCCGTCGGGTCGTACAGTCCCGCGATCAGTTTGGAACAGGTGCTCTTGCCGGAGCCGTTGACGCCGACGAACGCCACCGTCTCCCCGGCCCGCAGGGTCAGGCTGACACCGTCGAGCGCGGGAGTGTCCTGGTCCGGGTAGGTGAAGCGGACCCCATCGAGTCGGATCTCCTCGACCGTCTCGGGGGCCTGCGCCCCTCCCGTGCGGGGCAGGAGGCCCCGGCACCGGGCCTCCACCGCCAGCAGGTCGCCCACCCACAGGGCGTGCTCGTAGACCATGTGCGCCATGTTCACCACGGTGGTGAGGGAGCGGTGGCTGGACTGGATCGCCAGCACGGCCCCGGCGCCGACGGCAAGCGGGATCCAGCCGCCGATGAGCATCGCGCACAGCGCCGCGTAGGTGATGCCGGTGCCGATGCCGCCCGCCGTGCGCCCGACGAGATGGATCCAGGCCGCGCGGACACCGAGCCGGGTGTCCTCCGTGGCGATCCTCTCGGTGAGCCTCCGGTGTTCGTCCAGCAGCGCGCCCTGGGTGGTGTTGGAGCGGATCTCGGCGGCGGAGTCCTGGTCGAGCAGGATCCAGCTGAAGGTGCGCACCCGCCGCTGGAGGGCGTTCCACCGCATATACGAGTGGAACCGCTCGCGTGCCGCGCGGACGGCGGCGGCGCCGACCGGCAGCACGGAGAGCGGCAGCATCAGGATCAGCAGCGGGTGGAGCACGGCCAGGACGCCCGCCATGCCGATGAGGTCGAGAAGGGCCGCGGCCAGCGCGACGATCTGCCCCACGATCTGCCGCGCGAAGTAGAGCCCGCGGTCGTTCGCCCGGTGGATGTCGTCGTGCCAGCGCGCGTCGTCGACGGCCTCCAGCCGTACATGCGCCACCAGCCGGTAGAACTCGACCTCCAGCGCGGTACGGATCTTCGGGGTGAGCCGGGACTCGGCGACCGCCACCGCGGTCTCCAGGGCCGCCCGCAGGGACAGCAGCACCACCACGAGGGCCAGTTCCGGCAGCGCCGCGCGGACCTTGTCCGGCGTCGGCCCGGATGAGAACAGGGTGTGCAGTACGGCGACCGACGCGACCAGACCGAACGCGTTCATCGCCGCCGAGGCGAGCTGGAGCACGGCGACGACGACGGTTCCGCGCCGGTCGGCCCGCCACGCCAGCGCTCCGACCTGCCGCACGATGCGTGGTAACTGGGCCAGGATCTCCCGCACGCCGGCCTTCGCCGACGCCCCGTCATGGACCGCCCAGTACGCCGTCTCCATGCCACCGGTGATGTCGTCACCGTCGTCGGGCCCGGCCGCCACCCGCGCCGGAGGAGGCCCCAGAGGCGCCCGGGGGCCGGGCACTGGGCCCTTGATCGTCTTCTCGCTCACCAGAGGGCTCCCTTCATCACGTCGCTCGGATGCCGTGCGCCCGCGGGGGCGGCCCCGTACTCCCGGCCGTCCGGCCGGTGGGCGAGGACGGTCGCGGCCTGGGGCGGGCGGCACCTGGGACAACGAGCCGACGGCACCTTTCGAACACACGTCTTTCGGCCGGACCCGGGTCCCGGTGTCATGGGGCGGGGAGGGCGGCGGGTCGCCGGAGGCCGTGCCGCGTCTGGGCGGTGGCCGAAGCGGCGGGTGGCCGAAAACGTGTTCCCGTACGGTCCCCCCGTGGTCGTCCGCCAGCGTCGACCTGACCTGACCTGACCTGACCTGACCTGAACTGAACTGAACTGACCTCAGCTCAGGGCCACGGCGCGGCCTGGTCCGCGTCAGCTCCCGGGCCCGGCGGCCGTCTGCTCCTCCAGAGCCCTGATCAGGGCCGCGACGGGCGCGTCGGCCCGGCGGCGGCCGATCGTGGCGACGCCGATGTGCCGGGTCGGCGCCGGTTCCGCGACCGGGATCGCACGCACACCCGGCGGCGGCGAGGTGAGGGCGATGGAGGGGATCAGCGAGACCCCCACGCCCGCGGCGACGAGGGAACACGCGAAGAAGTAGTCGGTCGTCGTGCCGCGGACCTCCGGCTCGAAGCCCGCGCGCTCCGCGTAGCGCCGCAGATACGCCTCGGTGTGCAGACAGCCCAGCACCCAGGGCTCGGCGGCGAGTTCGGCGAGGTCGAGGCAGGCCCGGCCCGCGAGGCGATGCGTCTCGGGCAGGACCAGGCGCAGGGGGTCCGCCAGGAGGGCGGTCCACTCCAGACCGGTCCGCCGACCGGGCAGCGGCCCGTCGAAGTGATAGGCGAGTGCCAGGTCCGCCGTTCCCTCGCGCACCAGGCGCAGGCTGTCCCCGGGTTCCGCCTCCCGCACATGGAGCAGGATGTCCGGGTGGTCCGCCGTCAGCCGGGCGAGGGCCGTCGGCAGGAGGAGTCTGCCGCCGCTGGTGAAGGTGGCGATGGTCAGGCGGGTCCGTCCCGTACCGAGCCGCTGGATGCGCGCCCGCGCGTGGGTGAGTTCGGCGTCGACCGACTCGGCGGCACTGACCATGATCAGTCCGGCCCGGGTCAGGGTGACTCCCCTGGTGCTGCGGGTCACCACCGTGACGTCGAGGGCGCGTTCGAGGGCCGCCACATGCTGGGAGACGGCCGACGGCGTCAGCCGCAGCGCCGCCGCGGCCCGGTTGAAGCTGCCGTGGTCGGCGACCGCCCGCAGGACGCGGAGACGCTGCACATCGATCAACAGTTTTCCTTTATACGTATCCAGTGATGACCTACTTCTGCTGGTGACGGTAGGGCCTCAGGATGGGGCCATGCAAAGGATCTGCGTCATCGGCGGAAGCCGGTACTTCGGCATACTCCTGGTCCAGCGGCTCCTGGCCGCGGGACATGAGGTCACCCTCGTCAACCGCGGCTCGTCACCGCCGCCGCCCGGTGCCGGGCATCTCCGTGTCGACCGCGACGACGAGGCCGCCCTGAGCGCCGCGCTCGGACTGCGCGACTTCGATGTCGTCATCGACCAGGTCTGCTACACCCCCGTCCAGGCGGCCGCCGCCGCCCGGGTCTTCCGTGGCCGTACCCGGCGGTTCCTCATGACGTCCACGATCGAGGTGTACAACCCGGCGGACACCACCCTGCCGTCCGTCCCGCACGGCACACTCCTGACGGAGGGGCGGTTGGACCTGACGACCTGGCCGGTACGCATGGACCTGCCCTGGGACGACCCGGAGTTCCGGGACGCCCACTACTCCGAGGGCAAGCGCCAGGCGGAGGCCGTCCTCAGCCGGGAGGAGGGCTTCCCCTTCGCCTCCGTACGCGTCGCGCATGTGCTCGGCGGTGGCGCGCTGGACTTCACCGGCCGACTGGCCCACTACGTCGAGCGCGTCATCCAGGGCCGGGAGATAGCGGTGCACGACACGATCCGGCCCTCGGTCTTCGTCCACTACGAGGAGATGGCCGACCTCATGCTGTGGGCCGCCACCGCCAGTGACTTCACCGGACCGGTGAACGCCTGCTCCGACGGTCTGCTCGACGCCGAGGACCTCGGCGCGGCGATCGGCGCGCGGACCGGCCGTCACCCCCGGTACCGGAGGATCGCCGCGGGCGAGGAGGCATCGCCGTACTCCTTCGACCGCCACTACGCCATGAGCAACGCCCGCGCCAGGGAACTGGGCTTCCCCCTCTCCCGTACCGCCGACTGGCTGCCCTCGGCGATCGACGAGACCGTCGCGGCGCTCACCGCCCCGGCGGTCTGAGCGGGTACCCCATGGCCGCGCCGCCGCCTCCGGAAGGCTTCGTACCCGGCTCGGGGCGGGCGTGGCGCCCCGTCCGCCCCGCCCGCCTGTCCGTCCTTCCTTCCCCTTCCGCCCGGCCACGGTCCGCTGGACGGCGACCGGGCGCCCCGGGTGCCGGTCAGGGCCCGGGCGGCGGCGGTGTCAGGAGTAGAGGGCGGTCATCTTCGCCCGGTACCAGTCGCCCGGTGTCACCGCCGAGGCGGACGACGACGCCGGTTCACCGCCACCGTTCCCCACGACGGGCTCGATCCGCGCGTCGTGGTTGGGCAGATGGAAGAAGGGAATGGAGAGCCGGGACCGGGTGTGCCCCTCCGGCGGGTTGAGGACCCGGTGCACCGTGGAGACCCAGCGGCCGCCGGTCCAGAACGCCATCATGTCACCGATGTTGACGACGAATCCGCCGGGTACGAAGGGGACGTCACGCCAGCCATGGCCCTCCTGCCGCACCTGGAGGCCACCGGCCCGGTCCTGGTAGAGGATGGTCAGGGTGCCCCAGTCGCTGTGCGCGCCCTTGCGCAACTGGCCCGGCAGCGGCGGTGTGAGCTGCGGGTAGTAGTAGTTGGCCACGATCGTCGAGATATTCCGGTCGATCTTGTCATCGAAGAACGCCTCGTCGCCGAGGCCCAGCGCGAGGGCGAACAGCCGCATCAGGCGCTCGCTGAGGACCTCCATCGCCCGGGTGTACGCGAGCCAGGTCTCCTTGAACCCCTCCGGTGCCCCGGGCCACTGGTTGGCCCGGGTCCAGGGCGCCGTGTCATCCCCGAACACCGCCCGCTGCTCGGGGCCGAGATCCCCGAGCACATTGGACGAGAAGGTCTCGCAGAGGTCGGGAGGCGAGTCCGTTCCGGCGCTCTTGGCCGCACTCCCGCCGGAGGAGAGCACTCCGCAGGTGCCGGGCCCGCTCTCGACCGCGCTCTTGCGCTCCGGGGGCAGGGCGAAGAACTCCTGGGTCACCGTGTACATGCGCTCGACGAGGTCCTGGTCCACCCCGTGTCCGACGATGGTGAAGAAGCCGGAGTTCGCACAGGCCTGACCGATGGCCCGGGCGATCGAGGCCCGTCCCGTCCTGGTGTCCCGGGCGGACAGGTCGATCACGGGAACATAGCCGTGCAACACGGTGACCGGCGGCTCTTCCGGGGTACGCGTCTGACTCATCAGGGTCTCCTCTGACCTGTTGCTGCCGCTCGGCCGGATGGTTCGACGCACACACGGCGTCCGTCCCCCCGGCTCTCGCGGGCTTCGCGTCGGGAACCCCTCCACCTTGTGCTTCGCGCCGCCAACGGCCCCAGCCACGGCGGGAGATGTGGTGGATTCCGGCGGCAGGGCTAGGGTGTCACGGTGGATTCCGACGCGTTGGACGACCTCGACCAGCGGCTGATCCAGGCCCTCCAGCTCGATGGGCGGGCCCCCTTCAGCCGGCTCTCCCGGCAGTTGGACACCTCGGAGCGCACCGTCGCCCGCCGCTGGCTGCGGCTGCGCCAGCGAGGGCTGCGCATCATCGGCCAGCCGGTGCCGGACCGCCTGGGGCTGGTCCGCTGGCTGCTGCGGCTGACCTGCACGCCCCATGCCTCCCGTACCGTCGCCGACGCGCTGGCCCGCAGACCCGACACGAGCTGGGTCACCATCGCCTCCGGCGGCACCGAGCTGTACTGCGCGCTCACCGCGCGCTCCAGCGACGAACGCGACGCCCTGCTGCTGGACAAACTCCCGCGCACCCCGCAGGTGCTCTCCATCGGGGCCCACTGCATGCTGCGGATCTTCGTCGGGGGTACGGGTACCTGGCACGCCACCCGCTTCCGGACCGGCCCACCGGCCGAAACGGTGGAATCCGGCACCTCTGCGCCACCGCTGACGCTGGACGCCACGGACCGGGCACTCTTCACCGAACTGGCCCGGGACGGCCGCGCGACCCTGCCCGAGCTGAGCACGGCGGTCGGCCGCTCACCCTCCAGCGTCCGGCGCCATCTCGACCGGCTGCGCGCCGAGGGCGCCCTCGACCTCTCCGTCGACTTCGATCCCCGGCTCCTCGGCTACCACATGAGCACCCTGTTCTGGCTGCGGGTCGCCCCGGCCCATCTGCGGACGGTGGGGGAGACCCTCGCGACCCACAGCGCCATCGCCTTCGCCGCCGCCACGACCGGCGCCACCAACCTGGTGGCCAGTGGCATCTTCCGTACCCCCGCCGATCTGTACGACTATCTCGACCGGTGCGTCGGCCCCCTGCCGGGCATCCAGGTACTGGAGACCGCCCCCACCCTGCGCGAGGTCAAACGCCTGGCGCCCGCCCTGCCCTGACCGGGGTCGGTCCGGGCGAACCGGGTGTCCTCGTCCGTGGCGGACCGGGTGGAGCCCGGCCGCCCCTCGGCGCGCTCGACTCCGGAACGGTCTCCGCTGGATATATCCCCACAATCAGCTCAGACGGGGCACTGTCAGTGCCCCGGACTAGGGTGGCCCGTATGAACCTGAAAGTGGAAATGGTCACTGTCGACTGCGCCGATCCCCGTGAGCTGGCGGGGTGGTGGGCGAAGGTGCTGGGGGCGGAGATCGCCCAGGACTACGAGGGGGAGTTCGTCATCGTCGGGGCCCAGCCGCTGGTCCTCGGATTCCAGCGGGTGCCCGAGCCCAAGGCGGGCAAGAATCGGATGCATCTGGACTTCCACACGGAGGACCGTGGCGCCGAGGTGGAGCGGCTGGTGGCGCTGGGGGCCACCGTGATCGGAGAGGTGTCCGAGGGCCCGCTGACCTGGTCGGTCCTGCGGGACCCCGAGGAGAACGAGTTCTGTGTGGGGGGCTGACACTCCCTCAGTCCCGGCGGGCGGGGCGACCGCGGCCC
>NZ_JBHVHF010000181.1:0-16780 GCF_042800315.1 Streptomyces sp. NPDC057638 | reverse complement strand
CATCCCAAGGGATGCGGGCCCTGTCGTCAGATCAGCGCGACCGGTCAGCCGTTGCGCTTCCAGCGCGGCTTGTCGTCGCGGCGGCCGAAGGAACCGGCGCCACCGGAGCGGTGGTCGTCACGGCGGCCGTGCGGACGGTCCGAGGAGCCGGCGCGGAAGCCACCGGACGGACGGTCATCGCGACGGTCCCGGTTGAACGGGCGGTCGCTGCCCCGGTGTCCGCTCGGACGGTCGTCGCGACGGAAGCCACCCGACGGACGGTCGTCCCGGCGGAAACCACCACGGTCGTCCCGGCGGTCATCACGGCGGTCGTCCCGACGCTCGAACGAACGCTCACGGTCGTCCCGGCGGAAACCACCCGACGGACGGTCGTCGCGACGGAAGCCACCCGACGGACGGTCATCGCGGCGGAAGCCACCACGGTCGTCCCGGCGGTCGTCCCGCCGCTCGAACGAACGCTCACGGTCGTCGCGGCGGAAGCCACCCGACGGACGGTCGTCCCGGCGGAAGCCACCACGGTCGTCCCGGCGGTCGTCCCGGCGCTCCTCGCGACGGAAACCACCACGGTCGTCCCGACGCTCGGACGAACGCTCACGGTCGTCGCGGCGGAAGCCACCCGACGGACGGTCGTCCCGGTCACGGCCACGGCGCTCGAAGTTGCCCCGGTCGTCCCGGCGCTCCTCGCGACGCTCGGCCCGGGCCTCACGCTCGGCGGCGGCAGCGGCCTCGGCCTGCACCTCGGCGCCCGCGGCCTCGACGACCTCCGCGATCGCGGCCTCCGGGTCCTCGCCCCGCTCCCGCGCGGCACGGGCCACCAGACGGTCGGCCTCCTCGCGCAGCTCGCCCGCGCGACGGGTCACCCGCTCCAGCTGCCGGGTGAGGTCGGCGACCTCGCGCTCGGCCTGCTTGGCGGCGTTGTTGGCGGAGTCCGCCTGGACCTCGGTCAGCGACCGGGCACCGGTGATCTCGGCGACCTCGGGGTCGAAGGCGCCCTGCCCGCCGACGATGTGGCGCGAGGCGTCGACGCCCGCGTCCTCCATCAGCCGGAAGATCTGGCGGCGCTGGTGCGGCAGCGACAGCGACACGACCGTGCCGGAACGGCCCGCACGCGCGGTCCGGCCGGAGCGGTGCAGATAGTCCTTGTGGTCACCGGCCGGGTCCACGTTGAGGACCAGGTCGATGCCGTCGACGTGGATACCGCGGGCGGCCACGTCGGTGGCGACGAGCACATTGACGTACCCGTCCTTGAAGTCGGCGAGGGTGCGGGTCCGCGCGCCCTGCGTCATACCGCCGTGCAGCGCGTCCGACTTCACCCCGGCCTCGCGCAGCTGCTCGGCCACGCGGTCGGCACCGAGCTGGGTGCGGACGAAGATGATGGTGCGGCCCTTGCGGGCGGCGATGGCGGCGGTGACCGGCGCCTTGTCCTTGGGCTTCACGACCAGGACGTGGTGGGTCATGGTGGTGACGTTGCCCTGGGCGCTGTCGACCTCGTGGCTGACCGGGTTGGTCAGGTAGCGCTTGACCAGCGTGGAGATCTCGTTCTCCATGGTCGCGGAGAAGAGCATCCGCTGACCGTCGGTCGGCACCTGGTCGAGCAGCTCGGTGACCTCCGGCAGGAAGCCGAGGTCGGACATCTGGTCGGCCTCGTCGAGGATCGCGACCCGGACCTGGTCGAGCGAGCAGGCGCCACGGTTGATGACGTCGCGCAGCCGTCCCGGGGTGGCGACGAGGATGTCGACACCGCGCTCCAGCGCGTAGATCTGGTTACCCATGGAGGTACCGCCGCAGACGACCTTCATCTTCAGGCCGAGGACGTCACCGTACGGCTGGAGGGCGTCGGCGACCTGCATCGCCAGCTCACGGGTGGGGGTCAGGATGACACCGCGCGGCTTCTTCTTCTCGGTGTGGCCACCGGCGAGGGTCGCCAGCAGCGGGAGACCGAAGGAGAGCGTCTTGCCGGAGCCGGTGCGGCCACGGCCGAGGATGTCCTTGCCCGCCAGCGCGTCCGGGATGGTCGCGGCCTGGATCGGGAAGGGGTGGACGACACCGTTCTGCGCGAGCTTGCGGACGACGCCCTCGGGCAGCCCCAGGTCCGCGAAGGTCACCTGGGGGGTCTCGTCGGCGGCCTCGGGAACCTCGTCACCGTCGACCGCGTCATCGGCCTCGGGGGCCTCAGCGATCTCGGTGACCTGAGCGACCTCGACCGTGTCAACGGCCTGAGCCGCCTCGACAGTCTCTACGGTCGCGGCAGCCTCGACGGTCTCGACGAGCTTCTCGTCGGCCTCGGGCATGACGGTGTGATCAGAGCTGAAATTGGACATGCGAAATGCGAAACCTTCCGGAGTCTCGGCACGCGCCCAAACTCCGTGAATTCGCAATTCGACCGCCTCGATGCGGTCAGCCACGGCTAGGGAGAGTACGCGCCACACGGCGCGCTTCTTCTCTGGCGCCGGGCAATGGTCAAACGATCTACCACCATACGCACCCACCCCCACCGAAGGCAAACCCCACCAGAGTGACCCCAAGCACACCCGTGCTATCCAGCCCCGCCGCCCGCGCCCGCTACACCGGCCCCACCTGCGGTGACGCCTCCGGCTCCCGCCGCACCCCGACACCGTCGGGACCCACCTCCGCCATCCGCATCGCCCCCGCGTGCACCTCCGGCGCCGAGGTCGCCGTCGGCTGCTCGGTCGGCTGCGGCGGCTCCGGGGTCGGCGTCGGCGTCGGCTGCTCCTGCGGGGGCTCGGGCGACGGCGTGGGCTCCGGCGGTACGGAGGGAGTCACCGGCCCCCGCGTCGGCTCCAGCGGCCGGGGCAGCGGCGCGGGCCGGTGCCCGCCGTGGGTGGGCCGGGCGGAGGGGACGGCCGGGCCGCCACTCACGGGCGGCGACCCCTTCGGGGCGGGGCTGGGCCCGCCGGGACGGGCGGACGGGGCCTTGGCGCCACCGCTCCCATGCCGGTGACCTGACTCACCGAGGGCGCTCTCCGGCTCGGCCCCCACCTTCCCGTCCCGGGGACCGGAGGTCTTGGCGGGCGCGCGCTGCCCCTTCTTGTCGTCACCGTCACCGATGCTCATACAGCCCGCCGAGGCTGCGAGCGCCACGGAGGCGGCGAACGCGACAGCCAAACGGCCAGGGGCGGACAACTGACGCACGAGGGCAACCTCCGGGGGACACGGACGCGGAAATTTCCCTGCCCAACTCCCCTGCCCCTACCAGGGACACGCCCTGTTTCTCCGGGCACGGGCGCCATGGCCCAAGGCCCGCAAGGCCGGCGACGGCTCCGTACCGCTGATCCACGCACGGGCCAGGGGAGCGGCCGGGCACCCGGCGGAGGCGGGCCACCCTGGGGAAACGAGCCCGGCGGCGCCAGCCCCGCGCACCACAGACCCGGAGGTCCGGCTCAGCCGTAGCCCAGCGCGTGCAGCCGCTCATCGTCGATCCCGAAGTGGTGGGCGATCTCGTGCACCACGGTGATCTCCGTCTCCTCCACCACCTCGTCCCGGCTCCGGCACATCCGCAGGGTGGGGCCCCGGTAGATGGTGATCCGGTCCGGCAGGACGCCCGCGTACCACTCGCCCCGGTCCGTGAGCGGGGTGCCCTCGTACAGTCCGAGCAGTTCGGGGTCGTCGGCGGACGGCTCGTCCTCGACGAACACCGCGACGTTGTCCATCAGCCGTGTCAGCTCCGGCGGGATGCGATCCAGCGCCTGGGCGACCAGTTCCTCGAACTCCTCGCGCGTCATCTCCAGCACCCGGCCATTGTCACGTACGCCCCCCGCCCCGGTCTCGTACGGTCGCCGAAGGGCCCGTGAGCGGCCGGTACCCGGGGGATGACCAGGGCGTGCGCACCCCTCGCATAGCCGCTCCCCCGGGTGGGCATACGGGCCCAATGGCAGGAGCGCGCGCAGCCCAGAGACTCATTCACGCCACGCTGACCCGGCTCCGGCGGCACCTCCGGCAGCGGCTCCGTCCAGGGCCCGGGGGCGCGCGGCGGGGCCGCGGTCCCGGGCTCGCCGGGGCGCCCCGCCACCCCTGGTCCCGGGCGCTGGGGCTGACCGCGGTCGTCGTGGCGGGCGCCTGGCTGGGACTGCTGATCGTCGGCAGCGTCCAGACCTCGGTGGGGCCGATGAACACCAGCATGGCGCTCCGGCCCGACATCACCGGTGGCACCAGGATCGACATCGCCCCGCTCGGGGCCCTGGAGCTGGACTCCCATGCCGCCCCGGTCCGGCTGGACGTCCAGGTCGACCGGCTGGACCCGATCCGCTCCCGGGCCCTGGTGGAGCGCCCCGAGCGGCTCTCCGGGCTCCAGGACGAGGTCGCCCAGGATGTCGCCGGCGGCACCGCCGAGCTGGCGCTGCGCTCCTGCGTGGCGGTGGTCTTCGGTGCGACCGCCCTGGGGCTCGCGGTCTACCGCCGCCCCCGGCGCGCCCTGGCGGCGGGCGGACTGGCACTGGGGCTGCTGATCGCCTCCGGGGTCACGGCCGCGCTCACCTGGAACCCGAAGTCGGTGCTGGAACCGCGCTTCTCGGGGCTGCTGACCGGCGCGCCCTCGCTGGTCGGCGACGCCCGGTCGATCGTCACCGACTTCGATATCTACCAGCAGGAACTGGCCCGGCTCGTCACCAACGTGACCAAGCTCTACGACGCGACCTCCACCCTGCCGACCTTCCAGCCCAACCCGGCGACCATGCGGGTGCTGCATGTCTCCGACATCCATCTCAACCCGGCCGCGTGGAAGATCATCGGCTCACTGGTGCGCCAGTACGACATCGATGTGATCGTCGACTCCGGCGACACCATGGACCACGGCACCGCCGCCGAGAACGTCTTCCTGGACCCCGTCGAGGACCTCGGCGCGCCCTATGTGTGGGTGCGCGGCAACCACGACTCCCGGATCACCCAGCGCTACCTCACCAAACTGAAGAACGTCCGCGTGCTCGACGAGGGCCGCGCGGTCACCGTCGCCGGGCTGCGGATCGCGGGGTACGGGGATCCCCAGTTCACCCCGGACCGCTCCGGCAAGGCCGGGGGCAAGCCCGCCGAACGGATGATGGGCATCCGGTTCGCCTCCGCCCTGCGCGACCAGGCCCGCGCCAAGACCCCCGTGGACATCGCGGTCACCCATAACCCGGACGCCGCCCGCGAGACCGACGGCACGGTCCCCCTCGTCCTCGCCGGCCATGTCCACCGCCGGGTGAACGAGATCCTCCGGCACGGCACCCGGCTGAAGATCGAGGGCTCGACGGGCGGCGGCGGACTGCGCGCCCTCCAGAACGAGAAGCCGGAGAAGATCCGCGCCTCCGTGCTCTATCTGGACCGCACCTCCAAACGGCTCCAGGCATGGGACGAGATCACCCTGGGCGGTCTGGGGCTGACGACCGCCCAGGTCAGCCGCCACATCGCGGAGGAGGCCGAGACGACGTCCCGCCAGCGCGCCACCGACCGTTCCCCGACCCGCCCCCGCCGCCCCTGACCGGCCCCGCGTCCACCCCCTCCGACAAGCGTTTTGGCGATACCTCCCGCCATCCCATATGCTTCTCACGTCCCCGACGCGCTGACGAAGCGCCCAGGCGGGCCCTTAGCCCTCATCGTCTAGTGGCCCAGGACGCCGCCCTTTCAAGGCGGTAGCACGGGTTCGAATCCCGTTGGGGGCACGCTTTACCCGTGCGAGGATCATTCCTCGCACACCGTTTGGTCCTGTGGAGCAGTTTGGAGTGCTCGCCACCCTGTCAAGGTGGAGGCCGCGGGTTCAAATCCCGTCAGGACCGCTGCGATCCCCCGTGGATCGCGTGGCTGGGTAGCTCAGTTGGTACGAGCGATCGCCTGAAAAGCGATAGGTCGCCGGTTCGACCCCGGCCCCAGCCACCGCCCGAAGGGCCCCATCTCCGGATGGGGCCCTTCGTCGTATCACTCTCCCGTCGCGTTCTTCGCGTCCTTGGCGTCTTGCGCGGGAGTCCTGCCCCGGCCGCGCACCGCGAGCACGACCCCCGCCAGCGCGACCAGGGCCACCAGCAGCACCCAGTCCGGCACCGCGCGGCCCAGTTCACCCGCCCAGCTCTCGGCCGTGAAGGCGTCGTCGACCGAGAGGAGACCCGGCAGGGCCGTGGTTCCGTCGAAGACGAGGAACAGGGTGCCGAGGAGGATGAAGAAGAGTCCCGAGGCGAGTGAGGTGGTGTGCAGCCGCAGCCTGCCCAGGGTCAGCTCCCGGCCGCGCAGCCAGCGGCGGCGGCCGAGCTGGAAGCGGTCCCACACCAGCGCCAGCAGGAAGAGCGGCACCGCCATCCCGAGGGCGTAGACGGCCAGCAGCAGCCCGCCGTAGACGGGGCTGCCGCTGAGCGCGGAGACCGTGAGGACGCTGCCGAGGATGGGTCCGGCGCAGAAGCCCGCGAGGCCGTAGACCATCCCGAGGGCGTAGACGGGCGCGGCGGTCACCGGGCGGAGGCGGCCGGAGAGGGCCGCCAGCCGCCGGGAGGCGAAGCCCAGTCCGAGGATCTGGGCCACGCCGAGCGTGATGATCGTCCAGCCGCCGACGGCGACCAGCAGGTCCCGGTTGCCGTAGAAGAACCGCCCGGCGTAGGAGCCCGCGACGCCGAGGGGGACCAGGGTGGTGGCCAGTCCGGCGTAGAAGATCCCCGTACGGAGCAGCAGCCGTCCCGCCGAGTCCAGCGAGTAGGCGAAGAAGGCGGGCAGCAGCAGCGCGCTGCACGGGCTGACCAGGGCCAGCAGCCCGCCGAGGAAGGCGGCCAGATAGCCGATGTCGGTCATGAGGCGGCCTTGTGCGCCGCCTCGATCGCCTGGGTGAAGGCCGTCATGGGCTGGGCGCCCGCGATGGGCCGCCCGTTGATCAGGAAGGAGGGGGTGGAGGTGGCGCCGAGGCCATAGCCCTCCTCCTGGTCCCTGCGGACGGACTCCTTGGCGGCGGCGCTCTCCATGTCCCGGCCGAACCGGGCGGCGTCGGGCACGCCCGCGTCCTGGGCGAGCCGGGTCAGCCGGGCCTTGCCGAAGCCCTTCTCCTTGGCGCCCTGGGCGTAGGCGGCGCGGTGGAACTCCCAGAAACGTCCCTGCTGGCCCGCCGCCCAGGCGGCGCGGGCGGCGCCCTCGGACTCCTCGCCGAAGATGGGGAAGTTGCGCCATTCGATCCGCAGGACGCCCTGGTCGACGTACTTCTTGATCAGCGCGGGCTCGGTCTCGCGGGCGAACTTCCCGCAGAAGCCGCATTTGAAGTCGGCGTACTCGATCATCACGACGGGCGCGTCCGGGCGGCCCACGGCGAGCGGGTCCTTCACCTCGCGGCGGGCGAGCTTCTCCAGCTCGGGGTAACCGCCGTCCGGCACGGCGGAGACCTCAGCGGCGGACGAGGGGGCACTGGCGGCCGGGTCCCCCGGCCTCGTGGCGGTGTACGAGGCGAGGCCGAGCAGCAGCGCGGCGACGACGACACCCGAACCGATGGCGACGGACTTACGGGAAGCGGGCATGAGGGGGTCACTCCTGTGGACGTGCGGACGGTGCGTACGGGGGCAAAGCGGGCCACTGATGGATCGAGGCCCGGCCTATACGCGCAGCACGGAGAGGTCCACCGGAGTGGGCGGGTCCAGCGGCGGGGGGCCGCGGTCGGGGGTGATCCCGGGTGCCAGGAGCGTCCAGAGCGGCGCCGGGGCGCCGCTGCCGGGGCAGGGCAGCGGTGGCGCCAGTTCCCCGGCGCCCCCCGCCCGGGGCGGGGTGGCGGGCTGCGCCCCCCGGTCACCGTCCGGTGCGCCGTCGCCACAGCCGGGCGCCTGGCCCGGGGCCGCGACCACCACCGCCGTACCGTCGCCGGGCGGCGCGGGTACGGCGTACGCGGGGGCGCAGACGGCCACCAGCAGGGCGAGGACCATCCCGAGCAGCGCGATCGCCGCGAGCGGCGGATGGCGGCGGGTCGGCATGGGCGCTCTTCCTCTGCGGCGGACCGGCGGGTCCGGCGGCTGTCCGGTGTGTGGCGGCTGTCCAGGTCGGGTCCGGCGGCGGTCCGGGGCGGCGGGGCCGGACCGGGAGGTTCCGGTCCCGGCACCGGACCGTGGGCGACGGCGGGTGAGTGATCGGCTCCATAGTGCACCAAGGGCCGTCGGTGAAATGGGTTCGCCTCCACTTCAGCGGGGGTGCGATCCTGGGATCCGTATGTCTACTTCCTTCGCCGACCTTCCGTCACTGCTGGCCCAGGGTTCCCTGCGGGACGCCCACCGGCTCGGCCGCCGACTCGAAGGCGCCCGCCGCATCCGTAAGCCCGAGGCGCGCCAGGCCGTGCTGGAGGAGATCGCCGCCGAGGCCCGGAAGTCCGCCGAGCGTCTGGCCCGGCGCGCCGGGCGGGTGCCGGAGGTCACCTACCCGGAGCAGCTCCCGGTCAGCCAGAAGAAGGACGAGATCGCCGAGGCGATACGCGACCACCAGGTCGTGATCGTGGCCGGGGAGACGGGCTCGGGCAAGACCACCCAGATCCCCAAGATCTGTCTGGAGCTGGGCCGGGGCGTCCGGGGCATGATCGGCCACACCCAGCCCCGCCGGATCGCGGCCCGCACGGTCGCGGAGCGCGTGGCGGACGAGCTGGACAGCCCGCTCGGCGAGGCGGTGGGCTGGAAGGTCCGCTTCACCGACCAGGTCGGCGGCGACACCTTCGTCAAGCTGATGACGGACGGCATCCTGCTCGCCGAGATCCAGACCGACCGCGAGCTGCGCGCCTACGACACGATCATCATCGACGAGGCCCACGAGCGCTCGCTCAACATCGACTTCCTGCTGGGGTACCTGGCCCAGCTGCTGCCCCGGCGGCCCGATCTGAAGGTCGTCATCACCTCGGCGACCATCGACCCGGAGCGGTTCTCCCGGCATTTCGGGGACGCCCCGATCGTCGAGGTCAGCGGGCGTACGTACCCGGTGGAGGTGCGCTACCGGCCGCTGCTGGAGGACGGCGACGGCGAGAACACCGAGAGCGACCGGGACCAGATCACCGCGATCTGTGACGCCGTCGAGGAGCTCCAGGCCGAGGGCAAGGGCGACATCCTGGTCTTCCTCTCCGGGGAGCGGGAGATCCGCGACACCGCGGACGCGCTGAACAAGAAGCAGTACCGCTTCACCGAGGTCCTGCCGCTGTACGCGCGGCTCTCCCACGCCGAGCAGCACCGAGTCTTCCAGCCGCATACCGGCCGCAGGATCGTTCTGGCCACCAATGTCGCCGAGACCTCGCTGACCGTGCCGGGGATCAAGTACGTGATCGACCCGGGCACCGCCCGGATCTCCCGCTACAGCCACCGCACCAAGGTGCAGCGGCTGCCGATCGAGGCGATCAGCCAGGCCAGCGCCAACCAGCGCAAGGGCCGCTGCGGCCGGACCTCCGACGGCATCTGTATCCGGCTCTACTCCGAGGACGACTTCGAGGCCCGGCCGGAGTTCACCGACGCCGAGATCCTGCGGACCAACCTGGCCTCGGTCATCCTCCAGATGACGGCGGCCGGGCTCGGCGAGATCGAGAAGTTCCCCTTCATCGACCCGCCGGACCACCGCAACATCCGCGACGGCGTCCACCTCCTCCAGGAGCTGGGTGCCTTCGACCCCCAGCAGAAGGACTCCCACAAGCGGCTGACCCCGCTCGGCCGCCAGCTCTCCCAGCTGCCGGTCGACCCCCGGCTGGCCCGGATGGTCATCGAGGCGGAGAAGAACGGCTGTGTCCGCGAGGTCATGGTGATCGCGGCGGCGCTCTCCATCCAGGACCCGCGCGAGCGGCCCGCCGACAAGCAGACCCAGGCCGACCAGCAGCACGCCCGCTTCAAGGACGAGAGCTCCGACTTCCTGGCCTTCCTCAACCTCTGGCGGTACGTGCGCGAGCAGCAGCGGGAGCGCGGCTCCTCCAGCTTCCGCCGGATGTGCAAGCAGGAGTACCTGAACTTCCTGCGGGTCCGTGAGTGGCAGGACATCTACTCCCAGCTGCGCCAGGTCGTGAAGACCATGGGCCTGGCCGTCAACGAGGAGGACGCGCCGGAGAGCAGCGTCCATATCTCGCTGCTGTCGGGGCTGCTGTCCCACATCGGTCTCAAAGACACCACCGCCACCACGACCACCACGGCCGATGCCAAGACCACCGGTTCCAGGCCCTCGGGCAAGAACGAGTATCTGGGCGCCCGGGGCGCCCGGTTCGCCGTCTTCCCCGGCTCGGCGCTCTTCAAGAAGCCGCCCCGGCTGGTGATGTCCGCCGAGCTGGTGGAGACCTCCCGCCTGTGGGCCCGGGTCAACGCCCGGATCGAGCCGGAGTGGGTCGAGCCGCTCGCCCAGCACCTGGTCAAGCGCGTCTACAGCGAGCCGCACTGGGAGAAGGACCAGGCGGCCGTGATGGCCTACGAGAAGGTCACCCTCTACGGGGTGCCGATCGTCGCCCAGCGCAAGGTGAACTACGGGCGGATCGACCCGGAGACCTCCCGGGAGCTGTTCATCCGCAACGCCCTGGTCGAGGGCGACTGGCGCACCCACCACAAGTTCTTCGCCGACAACCGGCGGCTGCTGACCGAGGTGGAGGAGCTGGAGCACCGGGCCCGCCGCCGCGACATCCTCGTCGACGACGAGACCCTCTTCGACTTCTACGACCAGCGGGTCCCCGAGCATGTGGTCTCCGGCGCCCACTTCGACTCCTGGTGGAAGCAGCAGCGCCAGGAGCAGCCGGAGCTGCTCGACTTCGAGCGCGAGATGCTCATCAACGAGAAGGCCGGGCAGGTCACCAAGGACGACTATCCGGACTCCTGGCGGCAGGGCCGGCTGAAGTTCAAGGTCACCTACCAGTTCGAGCCGGGCGCCGACGCCGACGGTGTGACCGTCCACGTCCCGCTCCAGGTGCTCAACCAGGTCACGGCCGAGGGCTTCGACTGGCAGATCCCGGGGCTGCGCGAGGAGGTCGTCACCGAGCTGATCCGTTCGCTGCCCAAGCCGATCCGCCGCCACTACGTCCCCGCGCCCAACTACGCCACCGCCTTCCTGGACCGTGCCGTTCCGCTCCAGGAGCCGCTGCCGGTGACCCTGGCGCGCGAGCTGAAGCGGATGGTCGGGGTCCCGGTCGCCGCCGAGGACTTCGACCTCGACCGGGTCCCGGACCACCTGAAGATCACCTTCCGGGTGGTGGACGAGCGCCGCCGCACCGTGGCCGAGGACAAGGACCTGGAGGCGCTGCGGCTGCGGCTGCGCCCCAAGGCCCGCCAGGCCCTCTCCCGGGCCGCCGCGGCCACGGCGGGGCCCTCGGGCGAGTCCGTGGAGCGCTCCGGCCTGACCGACTGGACGATCGGCACCCTGAGCAAGGTCTTCGAGACCCGTCGCGCGGGCCAGCCGGTGAAGGCGTACCCGGCCCTCGTCGACGCGGGCGCCACCGTCTCCGTACGCCTCTTCGACACCGAGGCGGAGCAGCGGCAGGCGATGTGGCAGGGGACCCGGCGGCTGATCCTGCTCAACATCCCGGTGAATCCGGCCAAGTTCGCCTCCGACCGGCTGGGCAACCAGCAGAAGCTCGCCCTCTCCCGCAACCCCCACGGCTCGGTCCAGGCCCTCTTCGAGGACTGCGCCACCGCCGCCGCCGACAAGCTGATCGCCGACCACGGCGGCCCGGCGTGGGACGAGGAGTCCTACCGCAAGCTGTTCGACTCCGTCCGCGCCGATCTGGTGGAGACGACGGTACGGACGGTGGAACAGGTCCAGCAGGTCCTGGCGGCCTGGCAGGCGTGCGAACGCCGGCTCAAGGCCACCACCAGCCTCGTCCTGATCAACAACGTCCAGGATGTGCGCCAGCAGCTGGCGGCCCTGATGCCGGCCGGTTTCGTCACCCGTACCGGACTGCGGCGGCTGCCGGACCTGATGCGCTATCTGGTGGCGGTCGACCGCAGGCTCCAGCAGATGCCGACCTCCGTCCAGCGGGACACCACCCGGATGGAGAAGGTCCACGAGATGCAGGACGAGTACGCCTGGCTGCTGGAGCAGTTCCCGCAGGGGCGCCCGGTGCCCCAGGAGGCGCTCGACATCCGCTGGATGATCGAGGAGCTGCGGGTCAGCTACTTCGCCCACGCGCTGGGGACGGCCTACCCCGTCTCGGACAAGCGGATCGTGAAGGCGATCGACGCCGCCGCTCCGTGACCGTTCCCTCGCCCACGGTGAGTTCGACCACCGGGCCAACCCTGCTGTAGAGTCTCGTCTCGCAGCCCGGCAAGAACATCCGAGCAGGCTGCGACTCTGGTCCTGTGGAGCAGTTTGGAGTGCTCGCCACCCTGTCAAGGTGGAGGCCGCGGGTTCAAATCCCGTCAGGACCGCTTGTATCGAAGGGCCGCACCCGGTGGGTGCGGCCCTTCGGCGTGTGTACGGCCGGTGCGCTACCCGCCGGTTTCCTTGACGGCCCCGTTCCGGGCCGGTACCCACTCTCTAAGGGTGCGGTGTCCACCGAGCCGGAGGTGGTGTGCATGGCGGCGGCCACGGCGGGACGGCACGGAACGAAGGCGCTGCTCCGCGCCCATCTGGCGGCGGCGTCGGGTTCGGCGGGTTACCGCCATCGCACCCGGCACTGCCCCATCTGCCATCGGCTGCTGGCGCTGGCCCTGGAGCGCGAACCGGAGCCCCCCGACCCCCCAGAAGCCCCCGTGCCCCTCGTACTCCCCGGGGACCCCGCACTTCCGGAGCGCCCGGGCGCGGCGACCACCGGGGCGGGCACCCCGGGCCCCTTGCCGTCCGGCGGAGCGGCGCCCGCCGCCCCCGCCACCGGGGCCATCCGCGGCCACCCGAACCCGACCGCCGAGAACGGCCCGTACGGCGCCGTCCAGGGCATCTCCCGGCCTTCTTCGCCCTCATGGCCCTCGCGGCGCCCCCAGCGCCCCGTCGCGCCCGCCACGGAGCTCGCCCCCACGGCGGCCGTCACCCCCCGGCGGGACCGGCGGAGGGCGGCGGCCGACAGCGAAGGAGAGGGCCAAGGTCCCGCCCCCTCATGACCTCGGGCCGCTGTCGCGGCCCGGCGGCGATGACACGCTCGACATGGGCAAGAGTTGCGGGGTGTGACGGGAGTCACCCTATAGGTTTTCGGAACCATGTCACTCAGCGCCCGCATCCAACTACCCCATTTAATATGTGCAATTGCACTACCCCTGACACGCCCCCCGAACCACCCGAAAGCCCCGCACGGGACCCCCTGACAACCGAAGCCCCGCCGCCGCACCACAGATACCCAGGCACCCGGCGACCGGCACACCGTCCGCCCCGCCCGCGTCGGCGCATAAAAAATCGCGCTGGACCCGGCGGAGTCCAGCGCGATCCATGACCGACGCCTGTTGGGGCAGACGCCCGTCATGTCGAGCTCAAGGGGTGGGCTTCACCGGAATGGGGGTCCCGGCCTGTGCCCGGAGTGCGGGGCTTTACGCCTCGCTGCGCTGCTGCGGAATACCTGCCAGCAGGGCGCGTACCTCTGCCTCGCGGTACCGGCGATGTCCTCCGAGCGTACGGATGGACGTGAGCTTGCCTGCCTTGGCCCAGCGGGTGACCGTCTTCGGGTCCACGCGGAACATCGTGGCAACCTCAGCCGGGGTCAGCAGCGGCTCGGCATCAGGGGTGCGAGCGGTCATGAGCGGCCTCCTCGGGAGAACCGAACCTTCTCGGTTCTTTCCTCTAAATTCTGCACCTTGACCCGCGTTGCCCGAAATGGCGGACGCGGGACGAGTCGGTTATAGGACGAACGGCTTGTCCTCGGCACTACAACTACACCATCTGTCCAGCCACGTCGGCCAAACCGACGGAATTGCCCTCTGAGGTGTCCATCAACGGCTGAACCTCGATGGACCGTGCCATAGCGGACAGTCACCTCACAGTGACGATCAGTCACAGAGCGATCAGGAGCCGCCAGACCCCCCATAGAGCGCAATGCCGAGCATTCCGCCCGTAGTTGGGCGGAAGGAACCCTCCCCGGACTCCTTGTCCTATTTTGACACGAGGGAAGGCGATAGACGCAAGGGCCCAGTTAGTGCATTCCATCACGCTTGAGACAAAGGCCCGGATCGGGACCTAGGGCCTAGACGGAAGGTCTCAATCATCCACAGATTCGCTCAGTTTGCGAACTGGAGATCGCGTACCGGTCGCCAGCGCTCTACAAGGCGGGCATATGCCTCTTCCGCACCCGGCCCGTCGCCGTCCCGCAGCGCGGCGATGCCCGCCGCCACGTCCGCCGCCGAGTGGTCCTCCGCCAGCCGCGCCCGCGGCACCACGTGCACCAGGCCCCCGTAGTCCAGCTCCACCAACGCCCGGGGATGGAACTCTTCCAGCCATTTACCGACGTCCACCAGACCCTCCACCAGTCGCCCCGCGCCCGCCGACTCACGCAGGGCCCGCAGCGCGCGGGCCGCCCGGCGCCGGGCCTGCGCCATGGAGGTGCGGTACCGCAGCACCGGTCCGTCCGGCCCTTCCTTGTCGTAGAAACGCTCCTCGTCACCGAAGAGGACGAACCAGCGCGCGGGGACCTGCCAGCGGGAGGTGCGGATCCAGGGCCGGGCGTCCGGGTGGGCCGTACGCCAGCGATCAAAATCAGCCGTTGCCTGGGCTCTGACCACCGGCGGGAGCGCGGCATTCAGAAGCGCGGCGGGCAGATGGTCGGGGTCGCCGGGCACCCGGGGCGGACCGGACAGCTCCTCCAGCGCCAGCCACCCCCGCAGCCGGGTGCGCCAGGGACAGATCCGGACCATCCCGTCCACCGTCGTCACAAAGGCGTCACCGCTCTCGTGGACCGGCACCGGCACCGGCGGCGTGGGCAGCAGATCGGCCAGCGAACGGCGGAGTTCGTCCTGGGCGGTGGGCGTCCGGTCACCGCGCGCGTAGCGGCTCCAGTGGCTCCGCTCCGGCTCGGCGAAGGCCGCCAGGGGCTCGTACACCCGCAGGTAGGCCGCGTACGGGACGAGGACCGAGGAGACGGCTGGCATGACCTGAATCCTTCCATGGGCCTCCCTCGACCGGGGGTGATCCTCGGCACTGCGTCCGGACTGCGGCCGGTACGGTCGGGGAGCGCTTACCCTCATCCCTTACCGGGCCCTCCCCTACCCCGCGAGGACCCGTTACCCGTCGCCCCGAACTTGGGAGTCACCACCGTGACCGATGTGACCGGCGCCGCCACCCCCGGCTCCGCCTCCCCTGACGTACTCCACACCCTGTTCCAGTCGGAACAAGGAGGACACGAGCAGGTCGTCCTCTGCCAGGACCGCGCCTCCGGGCTGAAGGCCGTGATCGCGATCCACTCCACCGCCCTGGGCCCCGCCCTCGGCGGCACTCGTTTCTATCCGTACGCCACCGAGCGCGAGGCGGTCGCCGACGCTCTCAACCTGGCCCGCGGCATGTCGTACAAGAACGCGCTCGCCGGTCTGGAGCACGGGGGCGGCAAGGCCGTGATCATCGGCGATCCGGAGACGCTCAAGAGCGAGGAGCTGCTCCTGGCGTACGGGCGGTTCGTCGACTCCCTCGGCGGGCGCTACGTCACCGCCTGCGATGTGGGCACCTACGTCGCCGATATGGACGTCGTCGCCCGGCGGACCCGCTGGGCCACCGGCCGCTCGCCCGAGAACGGCGGCGCGGGCGACTCCTCGGTCCTCACCGCCTACGGCGTCTACCAGGGCATGCGCGCCTCGGCCGCCCACCGCTGGGGCACACCCTCGCTCGCCGGCCGTACCGTCGGTGTCGCGGGCGTCGGCAAGGTCGGCCACCACCTGGTCGGCCATCTGCTCGCCGAGGGCGCCCAGGTGCTGATCACCGATGTCCGCGAGGACGCGGTCCGGCGGATCCTGGAGCGCCACGCCGGGACAGGGAAGGTACGGGCGGTCGCCGACACCGACACCCTGATCCGGACCGAGGGCCTCGACATCTACGCCCCCTGCGCGCTCGGCGGCGCGCTGAACGACGCCAGCGTCCCCGCGCTCACCGCCACGGTGGTCTGCGGCGCGGCCAACAACCAGCTCGCCCACCCCGGGGTGGAGAAGGACCTCGACGACCGGGGCATCCTGTACGCCCCCGATTACGTGGTGAACGCCGGCGGGGTGATCCAGGTCGCCGACGAGCTGCACGGCTTCGACTTCGACCGCTGCAAGGCGAAGGCCGCGAGGATCTACGACACCACGCTGCAAATATTCGCACGTGCGAAGAGTGATGGAGTGCCGCCCGCCGTCGCGGCGGACCGGATCGCCGAGCAGCGCATGGTGGAGGCGCGCCTCGGCTGAGCGCGGGAGGACACCGGCCCGCCCTCCCGGGAGACAAGACTCACGCCGGTCGGCGGGTCGGCCGCCAAGAAGAGGTTAATATCGCAGTTGACCAGCGAGGACGGGGCTCCTCGCGGGTCCTGTGACGTGGCACGTCATGCGGGCGGCGTACCGTATGGCCGCGGAAGCAGGTACCGTTGAAGCCCTACGGGCCGGTCTCTCCACGGAGAGTCCGTTCCGATTCATGAACGCGTGTCAAGACTCTGGGGCCGTCGAGCCCCGTCACCGAGGGGGTCGAGCCATGGGGCGCGGCCGGGCCAAGGCCAAGCAGACAAAGGTCGCCCGCCAGCTGAAGTACAACAGCGGCGGGACTGACCTGTCGCGTCTGGCCAACGAGCTGGGCGCATCGACTTCGAGCCAGCCTCCGAACGGCGAGCCGTTCGAGGCCGAGGACGAGGAAGACGACCCGTACGCGCGGTACGCGGACCTGTACAACGACGATGAGGACGAGGACGACGAGCCTGGTTCTCCGTCCCAGCAGCGTCGCGGCGCCTGACGCACCGACC
>NZ_JBHVHF010000180.1:8352-16793 GCF_042800315.1 Streptomyces sp. NPDC057638 | reverse complement strand
CCCGCAGGCCGTACCGGGCCTGCGGGTCCATGAGGTCGTACCGCCTCAGCGTGTCACCGCTCAGGCAGCGGCCTTCGGCGCGTTGACGTCGGCCGGCAGAGCCTTCTGCGCGACCTCGACCAGCGCGGCGAACGCGTTGGCGTCGTTGACGGCCAGCTCGGCCAGGATCTTGCGGTCCACCTCGATGTTGGCGGCCTTCAGACCCTGGATGAGGCGGTTGTACGTCATGCCGTTCTGGCGGGCGGCGGCGTTGATCCGCTGGATCCAGAGCTGGCGGAAGTCGCCCTTGCGCTTCTTGCGGTCGTTGTAGTTGTAGACCAGCGAGTGGGTGACCTGCTCCTTGGCCTTGCGGTACAGACGCGAACGCTGTCCGCGGTAGCCGCTGGCCTGCTCCAGGATCGCCCGGCGCTTCTTGTGGGCGTTGACTGCCCGCTTGACGCGTGCCACTTGTTTAACTCCTTGTAACGGGGTCGTGGGTGAGCTTCCCCGACCCGAATTCGAATAGGTCCCGGTCCTGATGTCCCCGCGCCTGCGGCCCCCTCAGCGGGTGGCGGGCGCGGCGGGCATCACTTGCCGAGAAGCTTCTTGATCTTCTTGGCGTCGCCCGGAGCCATCTCCGCGTTACCCGTGAGGCGACGCGTCAGCGTGGACGGCTTGTGCTCAAGCAGGTGGCGCTTGCCGGCGCGCTCGCGGAGCACCTTGCCGGAGCCGGTGATCTTGAAGCGCTTCTTGGAACCGCTGTGCGTCTTGTTCTTCGGCATAGCGCCGTTATCTCCTCGTCAGTGGCGCTCCCCGGTCGCGCCGGGCGACCGGTGGGCGGGAGCGTCAGATCTTGGTGGTGGGGTCCGGGCGGGACCCGGGGCCGCCGGTGGGCTGGCAACCCCTGGGGGTCACGCCTCGGAGGGCGCCTCGGAAGGCGCCTCGGAAGGCGTCTCGCGGTCCGCGTCGGCCGCCTGGGCCTTCGTCGCATCGCGGTCTGCCTTGCGTGCGGCCTGGGCCTCACGCGCCTCGGCCATGGCCTCGGTCTTCTTCTTGTGCGGGCCAAGAACCATGATCATGTTCCGGCCGTCCTGCTTCGGGTTCGACTCGATGAATCCGAGGTCCTCGACATCGGAAGCGAGACGCTGGAGCAGACGGAAGCCAAGCTCGGGACGGGACTGCTCACGACCACGGAACATGATCGTGATCTTGACCTTGTCGCCCTGCTTGAGGAACCGGACGACATGACCCTTCTTGGTGTCGTAGTCGTGCGGGTCGATCTTCGGCCGGAGCTTCATCTCCTTGATGACCGTGTGCGCCTGGTTCTTGCGCGCCTCACGGGCCTTCATGGCCGACTCGTACTTGAACTTCCCGTAGTCCATGAGCTTGCACACGGGCGGCCGGGCGTTCGCCGCGACCTCGACCAGGTCGAGGTCGTACTCCTGAGCGAGCTCAAGGGCCTTGGCGAGCGGGACAATGCCCACCTGCTCGCCGCTGGGACCGACAAGCCGCACTTCGGGAACGCGAATCCGGTCGTTGATGCGGGGCTCGGCGCTGATGGATCCTCCTCGGTAGCACTACGCGGCCGGCTGGCAGTCAGCCGCGCAACGTCTGTCTGGTAAGACCAACCGCGCCGGAACATGAAAAATGCCCCGGACGGGACACAGGCGGCGGCTCCGTCACTGACCGGAACACCGCCGCGGGGGCCGCGGGGCGCACATCGGGCGACTTCCATCGTCCGTACGGAACGATGGGCGCCGCCTGACCGGTGACCCGCCGCTCCGGGGAGCGGCCAGGTGGGAGAAGAGGAGCCTCCACTTGTGGGCCGGGCACACAGGTGTCCAGCCGGTCGTCACACCAGGCTAACAGGTTCCGCACGGAACGGGCCAACCGGTGGCCGGGTCGAACGGGTGCGGGCCGGGGTCCTATCGTGTCCGTCATGAGTGACGCGACCCCCACCCCCCAGAACCCCGACTTCGACTCCATGGCCCGCGATATCGCGGAGGTCCCGGCCGTCGAGGTGATCGTCACGGTCGCGGTCAACCTGATGAGCGCCGCCGCCGTCAAGCTCGGCCTCACCGAGGAGGGCGAGGCCCACAAGGACCTCGACGAGGCGCGCAAGCTCGTGCACGCCCTCGCCGGACTGCTGGACGCGTCGACGACGGAGGTCAGCTCCTTCCACGCGGCCCCGCTGCGGGACGGTCTGAAGTCCCTCCAGCTCGCCTTCCGCGAGGCGTCCCTGGTCCCGGACGAGCCGGGCCAGGGCCCCGGCGAGAAGTACACCGGCCCGGTCTACGGCTGACCGGCGCGCCCCGCGGCCGGGGATCCCGGGAACGTACGCATCTCAGGAACGTACGGATCGCAGGAACGTACCTGTTCTCAGGAACGTACGTAGAGGGGCTCGCCCGGTGCGGTGGCCTCGGCGGGCAGCAGTGCCAGGTCGAGACCGCGCACCAGGCGGGCCCTCAGTGTCTCGTCGCCCGCCAGCCCCTCGGCGACCCGGCGGGCCGCCGCCGCGGGCGGCGCGGCCGGGTCGAGCACCAGGGCCAGGATGCCGTCGGCGCCGTCGGCGCGGCCGAGATGGGCCCGGACCACCGAGGGCTCGGCGGCCAGCACCCGGCGCACCGCGTCGGTGACGGCGGGGTCGTCCAGCGGATCGGCGCTGGTACGGCCCTCGGCCAGGGCCCGCAGCGCGGCACCGGTGAGCTGGTAGGGCACGGGACCGGCCAGATCGAGCACCAGGGTGTCGGCTTTCTCATGGGCGGCCGCGAGCAGCGCCTGGTGCAGCGGAACCGCCACCGGGCGGGCGGCCGGATCCCAGCGGGCCAGGGACTCCAGCGAGGTGAAGGCGGGCAGCGCCCGCCGGTCGCCCGCCGTCAGGGTCGGCACGGCCATGTCGCTGGTCTTCTCCCGGCGCAGCCCGTTCTCGTCCACCTCCACCTCGCCGAGGACGGCGACGACGGGGACCAGCAGCCGGGCGCCGCGCAGCGCCTCCAGCACCGGGCGCTCGGCGCTCCGGTCCTGGGACCAGACGGCGAGCGCCGCCGCCAGTGCCGGGTCGGCGGTGCCGTCGTCGTCGGAGAAACCGGGGTCCGGGATGTTCTTGAGCGCCACGGAGTCGAGCCTATGCCCCGGCCATGGGCCCCTGGACCCCGGGTGGCGCGACAACGGACGAGGCCGGGGCCGGGGTGCGCGAGGAGCGCCACAGGACGACCGCGACCGCGAGGACCAGCGCCCCGGCGCCACCGGTGACCGGGGCGAGCCAGCCGGTCGGCTCGGCCTTCTGCTCGGGGGGCTGGGGGCCGGGACCGAAGTAGGTGCGGCCGTAGCCGCCGGTCACGGCCTTGGGGTCACCGGGCGGGACCGCGCCACCCGCCTCGATCGCGGCGGCCGGGTCGACCATCCCGTACCCCCGGGCGTCGTCGCGGCCCTCGTCGGGGCGGTCGCGGGCGGTGTCGATCAGGAGCTGGCGGATCTGGGCGGGGGTGAGCCCCGGGTGGGCGGAGCGTACGAGGGCGACGGCGCCGGAGACGAAGGCGGCGGCGGCGCTGGTGCCCCAGCCCTGGTAGTAGCGGCGGTCGGGGTCGGGGATGACGATATCGACGCCGGGCGCGCTGACCGTGGCGTACCAGCGCTGGGTGGAGAAGGAGGCGTGGGTGCCGAAGCGGTCGACGGCGGTCACGGCGATCACGCCCGGGTAGGCGGCGGGGTAGGAGACACGGTCGCCCTTCTCGCCACCGTTGCCCGCCGAGGCGACGAGGACCGCGCCCTTGGCGAGGGCGTACTGGACGGCGGCGTCCTCCTCGGCCTCGGCGTGGGCGGACTCGCTGTCGTCGCCGAGGGAGAGGTTGATGACGTCGGCGCCCTGGTCGGCGGCCCAGCGGATGCCCTGGGCGAGGGCGGTGCCACGGGAGGTACGGGCCTTCTCCCGGGCGTCGTCGGTGCCTTCGAGGATGACCCGTACGGGCAGGATCCTCGCCTTGGGCGCGATGCCCATGACGCCCTCCTCGTCGCCGGGGCCGTGGCCGTGTCCGGCGATGATCCCCGCCATGGCGGTGCCGTGGCGGGCCCAGGAGCGGTCGCCGCGCTCGGCGCCGAAACCGATGAAGTCCTTGCCGGGCAGGACGTTGCCGGTGAGGTCGGGATGATCGTCGTCGACGCCGGTGTCGAGGACGGCGACGGTCATGCCCTGGCCCTCGGTGGTGCGCCAGGCGGTGTCGGTGTTCAGGGCGTCCAGGCCCCACTGCTGGACCCGGATGCCGTCGGCGTGGGCGGGCGCGGCGGGCAGCACGGCGAACAGGGTCGCGGCGAGGACGGCGGTGATCCGGCGCGCCCGCAGGCGCCGTGCGCGCGGTCCGTTCACGGCGGTTCTCTTCACGGGCGTCGCGTACGGTCCGTTCACGGGGCCGGCTCCGTGGCCTTGGCGAAGGCGTCGCGCAGGGCCCGCTCGACGGAACCGGCGACCCCGGCGGCCTCATGGCCGAGCCCCGCCTGCGCGGGCGCGGACGTGGCGCCCTTGGCGCGGGCGGCGACGGCGGGCTCCGGCCGCTCGACCGGGCGGCCGTCGGCGAAGCCGGAGACGGCGAAGACCACGACGGGCGCGTCGGTGAGCACCTTCACCATCCAGCTGGCGCGCTGCCGGTCACCGAAGCGGGCGGCGACGGTGTCCGGCGCGGCGAAGGCCCGGGGCATCAGCGCGGGCCGCTCGGCCAGGCCCTTCGTGGTGAAGCGGGTGTTGAGGGCGACGGTGTCGACCGCGTCGGCCGCCGTGAAGACCAGTCCGACGGTGGTGACATGGCTGGCGGTGGCGTCGGTGTAGGTGGCCCGCACCACCCGCGTACAGCCGACGGGCGCGAGCGTGGTCACCAGACCCGGTTCGAGGGCGGCGGCGCAGGTGCTGTCGGGGGCGACCGCGACCCGGGTCCAGACCCGGTCGGCGCCGCCAGGTCCGGTGTCCTCACCCCGCAGGGAACGGGGGAAGAGGACATCGACGGGGACGCTGTGCCAGAGGGTGCCGGCCTCGGTGTACGGGGTACGGGCGGCGCTGTCGGCCCGGGAGTCGCCGGTGAGCCAGCCCCCGGTGACGGCGCCGCCGATGAGGCCGAGCCCGAGGACGGCGCAGACGAGCGCTCCGGCGGCGCGCACGGGCCGTCGGCTCCTGGGGGCGGGCGCGGGCGTCTCCCAGGCGGGCCCCACGGCCCAGGAGGGGCGCTGGTCCCAGGCGCGCGGGGTGCCGGGGGACCCGGCGGGGCCATGGGCGCGCACGGGGCGCAGCCGGGCGGTGGCCGGGTCGGCGCCGGTGGGCGGCGTCGCGGGGACCGGCCGGGGCGCCGGCGTGTCCGAGACCCGCGGGGTCACGGCGGGGACCGGGCCGTCGGGCGCTTCCGGCGTGGGCGTCCCGGGGACGTGCGGGGGTCGCGGGGGCGCGGGCGGGGGCGTGCGGACAAAGGGCGCCGAGGGCCGGGAGGGCGGTATCTCCTGTGCCGGCGGGGTCGGGCGCGGCACCGGTGCGGTGGGCCGGGGGGCGCGCGGGTCCTGGGTGACGGACGGCGGGAGGGGGGCGCCGGGGCGGTCCGGGTTCCCGTCGCTGTCCCGGCCGCTGTCCCGGTCGTTGTCCCTGCCCCTGTCACCGCCCCTGTCGCTCTGGTCCGCGCCGATGGCCCGTCGATCCGGCAGGGACCGGCCGCCGGGCGCTCCCGGGCCGTCGGCGGGGCGGGGCGGCCGGTGGGCGGCGCTCCGTCCGTCCGTGCCGTTCGTCGCCGGGGGCGTGCCCTCCGGGCCCGGTGGTCGCGCGGACCCCGTCGCGGGGGGCGCCCCACGACCCGGGCGGCGCGGGGTCGGTGTCGGTGCGCGGGGGGTACGGCGGAGTACCCGGGTGTCCTCACCCGGGGCACCCGGGCGGGCCGGCCGCGCGTCGCGGCGCAGGACGCGGGTCGTCTCGTCGGGCGTCTCCGGCGCGTGCGGCACGGTCCAGGGGGCGGCGGACGCCGGAGCCGGGGTCAGGAACTCGGTGCCGCCCGGGGGCCGGGACGAGGCCACGGCGTCCGGGGTGAGCAGCGCGTCATGGATACGGGAGCCACCTTCGGGGAGCCGGACGCCGTCCGGGGCGCGGGAGCCCGTGGTGACATGCGCGCTGTCCGAGGCGCGCGAGCCGCCCGGCGTACGCGGACCATTCGGCGTACGCGGGCCGCCAGGAAGGCGGGATCCGTCCGGAGTGCGGGATCCGTCCACGCCGCGTGTGCCCGCCGGGCCGCGTGAACTGTCCGGAACACGAGGGGAGTTGGCCGGATCCATGGCCGGTGCGGCGGGGCCGGTTCCACCGGGGACGGGAGGGCGCTGCGCCTCCGTGCTCATACGGGCCCCCGTTCTCGTGCCTCCCCGTCGGCGGGGCGGCACGGGGCTCGCCCCGTCCGTCCCCACACGTGTGCGTCACTCTACGGGTTGCGGCGGGCGCCCCGGCACCAGCGTCCCCGCCGTGCGCGGATCTGCCCAGAACGCACCCCTACCCTGCGGTAACACGTTCTGGCAGGCTCGGGCCATGACACCGCGCGCGCTCGACCGGGCCCGCCTCGACCGGGCCACCTCCCATCTCGACGCCCCCTTCGCCATCGTCGACCTCGACGCCTTCGACGCCAACGCGGCCGGGCTGCTGCGCCGGGCGCGCGGCAAGCCGGTCCGGGTGGCCTCCAAGTCGGTGCGCTGCCGGGCGCTGCTGGAACGGGTGCTGGCCCGGGAGGGGTTCGCCGGGGTGATGGCCTTCACCCTCGCCGAGGCGCTCTGGCTGGCCCGGGAGGGGTTCGACGACATCCTGGTGGCGTATCCGTCCGCCGACCGCGCCTCCCTCGCACAGCTGGCGGGCGATCCCAAGCTGGCGGCGGCGGTGACGGTGCTGGTCGACGACGTGGCCCAGCTGGAGCTGGCGGAGCGGGCCCGCGCGGGCGGCCGGGAGGAGATCCGGGTCTGTCTGGAACTGGACACCTCGCTCGCGCTGTTCGGCGGCCGGACGCGGATCGGTGCCCTCCGTTCACCGCTGCGGGAGCCCGGCCACCTGGCGGAGCTGGCCCGCTCGATCGCCCGCCGCCCGGGGTTCCGGCTGGTGGGCCTGATGGCGTACGAGGCGCATATCGCGGGTCTCGCGGACGCGGTCGCGGGCCGTCCGCTCACCTCGGCCGGGATACGGCTGATGCAGCGCGTCTCCCGGCGGGAGCTGGCCACGCGGCGGGCGGAGGTGGTCCGGGCGGTCCGGGCGGTCGCCCCGGAGCTGGAGTTCGTCAACGGCGGGGGCACCGGTTCGGTGGGCGGGACGGTGGCCGAGGAGGCGGTGACCGAGGTCGCGGCGGGCTCGGGCCTGTTCCAGCCGCATCTGTTCGACCACTACCGCGCCTTCTCGGGGCGTCCCGCCGCACTCTTCGCGCTGCCGGTGGTACGCCGTCCCGGCGTGGGAGTGGTGACGGTGCTCGGTGGGGGCTATCCCGCGTCGGGCGTGGCGGGACGGGACCGCTCCCCGCTTCCGTACCTCCCCGAAGGGCTGCGGCTGTCCCCCCGGGAGGGGGCCGGTGAGGTGCAGACGCCACTGCTCGGGGCGGCGGCGGACGATCTGCTGATCGGGGACGCGGTGTGGTTCCGGCACGCCAAGGCGGGTGAGCTGTGCGAGCGCTTCGACGCGCTGCACGCGGTGGAGGGCGACCGGGTGACGGCCACCCTCCCCACGTACCGCGGCGAGGGCCGCACGTTCCTCTAGGAGACGCGTACGAGGCGCGTCTGAGGCACCTGGGAGACGCGTACCGGGCGCGTCTCCCAAGGGGGCGCGGCTACAGGGGCGTGACGTAGGCGCCGGAGATACCGCCGTCGACCAGGAAGTCGGTCGCGTTGATGAACGAGGAGTCGTCGCTGGCCAGGAAGGCGACGGCCGCGGCGATCTCCTCGGCCTCGGCGAACCGCCCCGCCGGAATGTGCACCAGCCGTCGCGCCGCGCGCTCGGGGTCCTTGGCGAACAGCTCCTGGAGCAGGGGGGTGTTGACGGGGCCCGGGCAGAGCGCGTTGACCCGGATCCCCTCCCGGGCGAACTGGACGCCCAGCTCGCGGGACATCGCCAGCACACCTCCCTTGGACGCGGTGTACGAGATCTGCGAGGTGGCCGCGCCCATGATCGCCACGAAGGAGGCCGTGTTGATGATGGACCCGCGTCCCTGGCGCCGCATATAGGGGATCGCGGCCTTGCAGCAGAGGTAGACGGAGGTGAGGTTGACCTCCTGGACCCGCTTCCACGCCTCCAGTCCCGTGGTGAGGATGGAGTCGTCGTCGGGGGGCGAGATGCCCGCGTTGTTGAAGGCGATGTCGACCGAGCCATAGGTGTCGTACGCGGTCTCGAAGAGCGCCTCGACCTGGTCCTGGTCGGTGACGTCGACCTGGACGAAGGTGCCGCCGACCGCCTCGGCCGCGGCACGGCCCGCCGCCTCGTC
>NZ_JBHVHF010000180.1:0-8342 GCF_042800315.1 Streptomyces sp. NPDC057638 | reverse complement strand
AGACGACGTCGGCGCCCTCGGCGGCGAGCCGTCGCGCGGTCGCCAGGCCGATGCCGCTGCCCGCGCCGGTGACGACGGCGGTACGGCCCACCAGGCGGCGGCAGAGAGGGGTTTCGGTCATGGTGCTCAGGCCTCCGTGCTGAAGAAGACGTTCTTGGTCTCGGTGAAAGCGGCGAGGGCGTCGGGACCCAGTTCCCGGCCGACGCCGGACTGCTTGTAGCCGCCGAACGGGGTCGCGTAACGGACGCTGGAATGGGAGTTGACGGAGAGGTTGCCCGCCTGGACGGCGCGGGAGACCCGGATGGCGCGGCCCACGTCCCGGGTCCACACGGAGCCGGAGAGCCCGTACTCGGTGGCGTTGGCCAGTCGTACCGCCTCCGCCTCCCCGTCGAAGGGCAGGACGGCGGCGACCGGGCCGAAGATCTCCTCCCGGGCGGCGGGCGCGTCCGGGTCGAGCCCGGTGAGGACGGTCGGCGGGAACCAGAAGCCGGGGCCGTCGGGCGCGCCGCCCCGGATGCCGGGCAGCGTGTCGGGGACGTACGAGCGCACCCGGTCGAGCTGGGCCCGCGAGATCAGCGGCCCCATCTGGGTCCTCTCATCGGCCGGGTCGCCGACCACCACGGAGGTGATCGCGGGCGCGAGCAGCTCCAGGAACCGCTCGTAGACCGGGCGCTCGACCAGGATGCGGCTGCGGGCACAGCAGTCCTGGCCGCTGTTGTCGAGGAAGGACATCGGGGTGGCGGCGACGGCGGCGTCGAGATCGGCGTCGGCGAAGACGATATTGGGGCTCTTGCCGCCGAGTTCGAGGGTGACCCGCTTCACCTGGCGGGCGCAGGCCGCCATGATCCCCTTGCCGACCCGGGTGGAGCCGGTGAAGACGATCTTGGCGACGCCCGGGTGCTCCACCAGGGCCGCGCCCGCGGTGTCCCCGGCGCCCGGCAGCACCTGGAAGAGGTGTTCGGGCAGCCCCGCCTCCAGCGCCAGCGCGGCCAGGCGCAGGGCGGTGAGCGGAGTGGTCTCGGCGGGCTTGAGCAGGACCGCGTTCCCCGCGGCGAGCGCGGGCGCGGTGCCCCAGGCCGCGATCGGCATCGGGAAGTTCCAGGGCGCGATCACCCCGATGACGCCCAGCGGCTCCAGGAAGGTGATGTCGAGCCCGCCCGCCACCGGGATCTGCCGGCCGGTGAGCCGTTCCGCTCCCCCGGCGGCGTAGTCGAGCAGATCGCGGACGTTGCCCGCCTCCCAGCGGGCGTTGCCGATGGTGTGGCCGGCCTCGCGGACCTCCAGCCGGGCCAGTTCCTCGATGTGCTCGTCGACGACGGTGGCGAACCGCCGCAGCAGTCGGGCCCGGTCGGCGGGGGCGGCCGCGGCCCACGCCCGCTGGGCGACGGCGGCACGGGCCACCGCCGCGCCGACCTCGTCGGCACTGGTCGCGGGGACGGTCTCGATCACCTCGCCCGTGGCGGGGTTGAGGACGTGGTGGTACGCGTCGGACACGGCGTTCCTCACAGATGGTGGTCGTACGGTAGGGGGCTGGCCGGGCGGTGGTGTCAGTGCCTCTCGAAAGAGCGGCGCAGCTCCCAGTCGGTCACCGCCGCGTCGAACGCCGCGAGCTCCACGCGCGCCATGTTGGCGTAGTGATCGACCACCTCGTCCCCGAAGGCCGCTTTGGCGACGGGGCTGTTCTCCCACAGTTCGGCCGCCTCCCGCAGGGTGGCGGGCACCCGGGCGTGTCCGGCGGTGTAGGCGCTGCCCACACACTCCTCGGGCAGGTCGAGCCGGTTCTCGACTCCGTACAGTCCGGCGGCGATCAGCCCCGCGACGGCCAGATAGGGATTGACATCACCGCCGGGGACCCGGTTCTCGAACCGCAGCGAGCGGCCGTGGCCGACGACGCGCAGCGCGCAGCTGCGGTTGTCGTACCCCCAGGCGACGGCGGTCGGGGCGAAGGAGCCGGGCTGGAACCGCTTGTACGAGTTGATGTTGGGCGCGTAGAGAAGGGAGAAGTCGCGCAGGGCGGCGAGCTGTCCGGCCAGGAAGTGGCGCATCAGGGGGGACATTCCGCCGTCCCCGTCCCCGGCCATGGCGTTGTGCCCGTCGGCGTCGGCGAGGGAGAGGTGGATATGGCAGGAGTTGCCCTCGCGTTCGTTGTACTTGGCCATGAAGGTCAGGGAGACGCCCTCCTGGTCGGCGATCTCCTTGGCTCCGGTCTTGTAGATCGCGTGGTGGTCGCAGGTGACCAGGGCCTCGTCATAGCGGAAGGCGATCTCATGCTGGCCGGGGTTGCACTCCCCCTTGGCGGACTCGACCGTGAGTCCGGCGGCCGCCATCTCGTTGCGGATACGGCGCAGCAGGGGTTCGACGCGGCCGCTGCCGAGCAGGGAGTAGTCGACGTTGTACTGGTTGGCCGGGGTCAGCTCCCGGTAGTCGCGGTCCCACGCCTGCTCGTAGGTGTCCTTGAAGACGATGAACTCCAGCTCGGTGCCGACGTTGGCGCGGTAGCCGAGGGCGGCGAGCCGGTCCAGCTGGCGGCGCAGGATCTGGCGGGGCGCGGCGACCACGGGCGCCCCGTCGTCCCAGGCGAGATCGGCCATCAGCAGCGCGGTCCCCTCCTGCCAGGGGATCCGCCGCAGGGTGGCGAGGTCGGGGCGGAGGGCGAAGTCGCCGTAGCCGTTCTCCCAGGAGGACATCGCGTAGCCGTCGACGGTGTTCATCTCGGTGTCGACGGCGAGCAGGTAGTTGCACCCCTCGGCGCCGTGCTCCAGGACCTCGCCGAGGAAGAAGGGGGCCGCGAACAGCTTCCCCTGGAGCCGCCCCTGCATATCGGGGAAGGCGAGTACCACGGTGTCGATCTCACCACGGGAGACGAGGGCACGCAGCTCCTCGACCCCGAGCGGAGGTGTGCGGTCTGCCACGGGATTGCGCCTCCTTGGGTCATCCGGAAGCCATAAGGTATTGCTGAAGACCATTGCTTGGGAAGAGGGAACGGCAACGTGGCGACAACAGAGGCGGGGGCGAGCCCGGCGCCGGAGCCCGAGGCGAACGCGGCGCGGGGCGGACGGAGTACGGGAGGGCCGCCGACCGCACCGGGGAGCGCGGCCAGGCCCGGGAACGCGACCAGGCCGGGGAGCGCGCGGGACACCGGGGGCGCGCGGGCGCATGGGGGCGCGGCGGGGGCCGGAGATACGGCGCACCCTGGTGACACGCCACGCCCCGCGAACACGGCGCACCCTGGCGACACGGACGACCCGCTCGCGCCCGTACTGCGCCCGGTGCGGGCGGGCAACGGATTCGAGGAGGCGCTGGAACAGCTCCTCCAGCTGCTGCGGCTGGGTCTGGTGCCGGACGGCGGACGGCTGCCCGCCGAGCGGGAGCTGGCCGAGCGGATGGGCATCAGCCGGGTCACCCTGCGCGAGGTCCTCAAGGTGCTGGCCGACCAGGGGCTGGTGGAGAGCCGCCGGGGCCGCTACGGCGGCACCTTCGTGCGCGAGCGCCCCCGCGTGCCCGACCCCGGCGGGGACGAGCTGCGACGGCGCGTCGCCGAGGTGGACATCGAGGACACCCTGCGTTTCCGCGAGGTCCTGGAGGTGGGCGCGGCGGGCCTGTGCGCCACACACGGTCTCTCCGCCGAGGGCGCGCGGAAGCTGCGCGCGGCGCTCGCGGCCACGCATGACGCCCCGCTGACGGAGTACCGCCGCCATGACACGCTGCTCCATCTGACCCTGGCGGAGCTGTCCGGCTCACCGAGCCTCGCCGCGGGGTACGCGGGCGTCCGCGCCACCCTCAACGATCTGCTGGACCGCATACCGCTGCTGGTGCGGAACCTGGAGCACTCGCAGGACCAGCACACGGCACTGGTGGAGGCGGTGCTGGACCGGGACGCGGAGGGGGCGCGCGAGGTGATGCGCGAGCACTGCGACGGGACGGCCGCCCTGCTCCGCGGCTTTCTGCGCTGACGGCGGCGGGCCCAGGGGCGACGCGCACCGCAGCCGCACGACGGGGCATCGCACCGCACCGCGTACGCCACACAGCGCGGCGCGCACCCACCCGCCGGGCGCCCGCACCCGGGCCCGCCCCGGCCTGCGGCGCTCGGCCCTCCCCTACCGCCACACGACACTCCCGCACCGCCGCACCGCCGCACCGCCGCACCGCCGCACCGCCGCACCGCCGCACCGGCCGAGCGAGGCGCGCCCCACCGCCGCGCCCGCCGCCCGGTGCGCGCCGGGAAAGCCATGCCTCCAAGGTCTTGCGCGCTCCCCACCGCTACCGCAAAGGTGTCCGCACAAACCTTTGAACGCCAGGAGCGTCCCATGGCCGAAGGCATCACCCAGCACCCAGCGGAGCCCCCCACCACCTCCGGTGGCCCCGGCGCCCCCGATCCCGGCGCGGCGGATCCCGGCGCGGCCTATCTGCGCCGCCGCACCCTGCGCCAGGGCAGCGCCGGCTGGCTGCTGCTCACCGGCCTCGGGGTGGCCTATGTGGTCTCCGGTGACTTCTCCGGCTGGAACATCGGTCTGTCCGAGGGCGGTTTCGGCGGTCTGGCCATCGCCATGCTGCTGATGGGCGTGATGTACGCCTGTCTGGTCTTCGCGCTCGCCGAACTCTCCGCGATCCTCCCCACGGCGGGCGGCGGCTACGGCTTCGCCCGCCGGGCGCTGGGTACCTGGGGCGGCTTCCTGACGGGCACGGCGATCCTGATCGAGTACGTGCTGGCGCCCGCCGCCATCTCCATCTTCATCGGCGACTACGTCGAGTCGCTGCGGCTCTTCGGCCTGGAGTCGGGGTGGCCGGTCTACCTCGTCTGCTTCGCGCTCTTCATCGGCATCCACCTCTGGGGCGTCGGCGAGGCCCTGCGCTTCAGCCTGGTGGTGACGGCCGTCGCCGTCGCCGCGCTGCTGATCTTCGCGGTGGGCGCCTTCACCGAGTTCAGCGCGGACGGGCTGAACGACATCCCGGTGGACCAGAACGCGTTCGGCGCCAGCTCCTGGCTGCCGTTCGGACTGCTCGGCATCTGGGCCGCGTTCCCGTTCGGCATGTGGTTCTTCCTCGGGGTCGAGGGCGTGCCGCTGGCCGCCGAGGAGGCGAAGGACCCGGTGCGCTCGATGCCGAAGGCGCTCGCCACCTCCCTGGCCGTGCTGGTGGTGCTGGCCGTGGTCACCTTCCTCGCCGCGAGCGGCGCCCGGGGCTCGGCCGCCATCCAGGAGGCGGGGAACCCGCTGGTGGTCGCCCTGGAGGGAGGCGGTGAGCCCACCGCGCTGAGCCGCTTCGTCAACTACGCCGGGCTGGCGGGCCTGGTGGCCTCCTTCTTCTCGCTGATCTACGCGGGCTCCCGGCAGCTCTTCGCGCTCTCCCGCGCGGGCTATCTGCCCCGCTTCCTCTCCCTGACCAGCCGCCGCAAGTCGCCCTATCTCGGGCTGCTGATCCCCGGCGCGATCGGCTTCGCGCTGGCCGCCTCGACCGGCGACGGCGCGCGGATGCTGAACATGGCCGTGTTCGGCGCCACCATCAGCTACGCCCTGATGGCGCTCTCCCATATCGTGCTCCGCCGCCGCGAACCTGAGCTTCCCCGTCCGTACCGCACCCCCGGTGGCGCGCTGACCTCGTCCGTCGCCTTCGTCCTCGCGCTCTTCGCCCTGGTGGCGACCTTCCTGGTGGACCGGGAGGCCGCGTTCATCGCCCTGGGTGTGTACGCCGTCGCCCTCGCCTACTTCGCGCTCTACAGTCGCCACCATCTGGTGGCCCGGGCCCCGGAGGAGGAGTTCGCCGCGCTGGCGGCGGCCGAGGCCGAACTCGGCCGCTCCTGAGCCACCGTCGTCCGAAGGACCCGGACCCCCGCGTCCACACCCGTAACGGAGTCACCGTGCCCAAGCCGCTCATCGGCGTCACGACCTATCTCGACCAGGCCAGTTGGGGTGTGTGGCAGCTCCCCGCCGCGCTGCTGCCCGCCGCCTACCCCGCCCTGGTCCAGCGCGCGGGCGGCCTGGCCGTGATGCTGCCGCCCGACCCGGACCCCGCGTCCGCGCGGGCGGCCGTCTCCCGGCTGGACGGCCTGATCGTCGCGGGCGGCGCCGATGTCGACCCCGTACGGTACGGAGCGGACCGCGACCCGCGCACCGGGCCCGCCGCCCCGGAACGCGACACCTGGGAGCTGGCGCTGATCCACGCGGCCCTGGCGACGGACACCCCGCTGCTGGGGATCTGCCGGGGCATGCAGCTGCTGAACGTCGCCCTCGGCGGCACCCTCCAGCAGCATCTCGACGGCCACACCGGCGGTGCGGGGGTGCTGGGCACCCACCGGGTCAAGCCGGTCCCCGGCACCCGGTACGCGGCGATCGTCCCCGAGGAGACCGGGGTCCCCACCTACCACCACCAGGCGGTGGACCGGCTCGCCGGGCCGCTGGTCGCCTCGGCGTACGCGGAGGACGGCACGGTGGAGGCGGTCGAGACGGCTGAGGGGAGCGACGGCTGGGTGCTCGGCGTGCAGTGGCACCCGGAGATGGGCCAGGACCTCCGGGTGACGCGCGCCCTGGTGGCGGCGGCCTCCTGACACCCGCCGCGCCCCCGTACACGTACGGCTCCGTACGGAACCTGGGGCGCGGTCAGCCGAGCGCGGCGCGCAGGGCGGCGGACAGGACGGCGGGTGCCTCGGTCAGCGAGGGGCCGTACCAGGTGAGATGGCGACCGCTGACCAGGGCGGCGGGCAGCTCCGGGAACGCCTCAGGCCCATCGGTGGCGGTGAAGCGGTACGGCTCGTCGGGCAGGACGACGAGCCGGGCGCCCCCGGCGCGCAGCGCGTCCAGGGGAACGCGCGGGTAGCGCTCGCGGTCCTCCGCGTACACGTTCCGCACCCCGAGCCGGGACAGCAGGTCACCGGCGAAGGTGTCCCGCCCGAGGACCATCCACGGCCGCCGCCAGACCGGGACCACGGCGGGCACCTCCGGCAGCGGCCGCACCCGCGACCAGGCGTCGGCGGCCTCGTCCAGCCAGCGGGGGCGGCGCAGTCCGCAGGCGCCCACCAGCAGCCGTTCCAGCTCCTCCAGTCCCTGCTCCAGCGAGCGCACCTCGGTGACCAGGACCTCGGTGCCTGCGGCGCGGAGGGCGGCGAGATCGGGCTCGCGGTTCTCCTCCTCGTTGGCGATCACCAGATCGGGGCGGAGCGCCAGCACGGCGGCCACATCCGGGTTCTTGGTGCCGCCGACCCGGGCGGCGCCGAGGCCGGACGGATGCGTACACCAGTCGGTGACACCCACCAGCAGCTCCGGCGCCGTGGCGGCGACGGCCTCGGTGAGCGAGGGGACGAGCGAGACCACCCTCAGCACGGGACGCCCCTCATCGGGCCGTCGCCCTCACCCGCCGCCCACGGAGGGCTCGACATGGTCGGCCACGGTGACGACCACGACCCGGGTCTCCGGGACCGTGACCCGCCAGCGGTGGCGCACCCCGCCGGAGAGGAACAGGGTGTCGCCCCGGCCGAGCCGGTGGGCGCGCCCCTCGGCCTCGACCTCGACGGCACCGTCCGCGACGTACATCAGTTCGTCGTTGCGGTGCTGGAACTCGCCACCCGTGTCGTACTCCCCGGTGAACTCCAGGGCCTCCAACTGGTGGCGGCCGTGGACCAGACGGCGGGCGCGCGGCTCCAAGGAGAGCGCGCCCTCGGCGGTCCCGTCGGCGCCCTCGGCGGTCGTGACGCCCTCGGCGCGCACCACGGCGATGGTCCGGGCCGCGTCGGAGGCGGCGATGAGCCGTCCCGCCGTGGTCTCCAGGGCCTCGGCGACCCGTTCCAGGGAGCGGTCGCTGGGACGTGCGCGTTCGTTCTCGATCTGACTGAGGAAGGGCACCGAGAGACCGCTGCGCCGCGCCACGGCGGCGAGGGTGAGATCCAGTGACCGACGGCGCCTGCGCACGGCGGCGCCCACCCGAAGACGTTCGGTCTCCTTCGGGTCCTTGCCGTCCTTCGCGTCCATCCGCCCGGCTCCCCTTCCTGGTCCTGTCTCACCATACGCAGCTTCCGCCCCAGGTTCGCCCGGGAGTCGGTCAAGCTCCGGTCCCGGCGGCTCAAAGCCCGGCGGAATTGCCGTGCGGTGACTGGGCGGGGGCCGGGGCGGGACACGAGGGTGGCCGGACGGTGACCCGTTCCCCGAGGCGATCACGGACGGCGGTCGGACGGCGACGCCCGGCGATGGCGCGCGGGTACGGGAGGAAGGGCGCCGCTCATGATCGCAGGTTCCCGGACCTTCATGTGACGGGTTCACCGGGTTCACGGGGACGACCGCGCGGCGCGCACACCACCCCGGCCACCCCCGCCTCCCCCGCGTCACAGCGCGGCGGAGCCCCCTCACCACGAG
>NZ_JBHVHF010000179.1:0-16796 GCF_042800315.1 Streptomyces sp. NPDC057638 | reverse complement strand
AGCGGGAAGTGATGGCCGCGCTGCTCGAACGCGACCATCGCCTCGTCCGTGCCGGGCAGGTGATCCTGGCCGACAAAGGCTTCGCCGGGAAGGAAATTCGAGGCCTTCTGCACCGAGCGGCTGGGGGTGCGCCTGGTACGGCCGGACCGCAAGGACGAGCCGGTCCGGCACGGGAAGATCGCCCGGGTCCGTCAGTGGATCGAGGCCGTGATCGACACCCTCAAGGGCCAGCTCAGCCTCGAACAGCACGGCGGCAGAACCCCGGCCGGAGTCTTCGCCCGCACCGGACAACGACTGCTCGCCCTGGCAGCCGGGATCTGGCACAACTGGGCCACCGGCGCCAAGATCAAACGCTCCCTCATCGCCTACGACCACTGAGAACATCGGACTCACTCATCTAGACGGGGAGGTTCCAGCTCGGCCCGTCCGCCGTGCCGAGCCAGACCTGTTGAGCACGGGGTGTGATCGTCACCCCGAACTCGGACAGGTGGGGAGATCCGTGGTCCTGCCAGATGGTGAGGGCGTCCTCGACGGCGTCCCAGAGTTTCAGCGGCCCCCGTTGCGAGACGGTCCACCCGTCGGGCCCCTCCACCTGAGTGCGCACCTGTGAACCGGTGGCGACATCAAGCAGGATCTGCTCGGCTCCCAGGCCGAGCCGTTCCGCGGAGGGGGCCGCGAGCTGGGCGACGAACCGGCCGGTCCAGTCGTCCAGCAGCGTGGGGTCGATGCGGCTGGGCCGTTCCTCACCGGGCAGCAGTTCGAATGGACCGTGCGGCGGCCGGTCGTGCTGCCGGGCCATCATGAACGAGGCGTACCCGGGCAGGAACCGGCCTGTCGCCCCGCCGGTCTCGTCGGCGGTGAGCCGCGCCAAGCCGTGGCCGAAGCCCCATCCCGCGAGGGTCACGAGCAGGGTCCCGCCCGCCGTGATCTGTCGCAGCAGTCCGTAGGGGATGTGCCGCATCGAGCAGAAGGCGACGACGATGTCGTACGGGGCGCCGTCCGGGTGTCCCCGCAGCCCGTCGGCGGTGATCAGAGCCGGGGTGTAGCCGGCCTCGGCGAGGGCCTTCCGGGCGCGCTCGGCGGCAGCCGGGTCGGTCTCGATCGCGGTGGTGTTCTCCTGTCCGGCGACCTCACAGACGTACGCGGTGGACAGGCCCGTACCGGCCCCGATGATCAGCACCCGCTTTCCCCGGGCGACGCCCGCCTGTTCCAGCATCCACAGGACGAGGCCGGGGAGTGTCGAGGACGATGTCGGGGTCCCGCCGGTCACCGGGCCGGTGGCCTCCTCGGCGAGGACTCCGTCGAGCTGCGTCACCCAGGTGGTGTTCTCGTAGGTCAGCCGCAGCCACTCCTCGTCCGGAACGTCCTCGCGACGGGCCGGGGTCCAGACGGTGTGCCCGGGTGAGGCGCTGGGCCGGTAGATCGCGGGGCCGAGAAAGTCCTCGCGGGGGACGGTCCCGGCGGCGCGGCGAAGCTCGGGGTCGTGCAGTAGATCGTCCGCGACGAGCTGTTCGACGAGTCGCCGACGCAGGTTCTGTGCGGTGTCGGTGGCGGTCATGCGGTGGTGCCCTTCTGGAGGGTGTCCGCGAGTGCGGTGGTGATGGCTTCGGTTGTCGGCTGGTCGACGAACGCCCATTGGCCGTTCGGGTTGCATTCCAGGAACCACCATCGGCCGTCGCGGTCGAGGGCGAAGTCGAAAGCACCGAAGACGAGCCCGAACGCGTCGAGGTAGGACCGGACCGCCTCATGGATGCCCGGCGGGACGGAGAGAGGCGAGCACGTGATGAGCCGCTGGTCATAACGCCAGTCGAGGTGAGCTCCGTCGGTGTCGATCCGGGTCGCGAACGAGCGGTTGCCGACGGCGGCGAGGCGGATGTCGGCGACCTTGGGCACGCACGCTTGGAAGAGGTGGGGGCAGAGCGTGATCGAGTCGTCGATCTCGTCGGCGGATACACGCTCGGTCCAGACGGTGCGATTCCGCCCGTCCTCACCCGCGAGGTGCACACCGTGGATGGGCTTGTAGATCACGCTCTGGTGCTCGGCCGCGAACATTCGGGCGTCGTCCGGTGAGTTCGTTATTAACGTCTCTGGAACGGCTAGGCCGAGTCGGCTGGCGGTCGCGAGCTGGACCGGCTTGGAGTCGGCCGCGCGGTTCCGCGTGGGGTGGTTGACATGCAGAACGCCGGACAGCGCGAGCAGGACTCCGGTGTATCCGGTGCGGGACTGTTCGACGGCGAACCGTTGTCCGGGCGACTCGGCGGTGCGAGGGTCGCCGTACGGGGTCGGGCGCCGCCAGTAGACGGACCGCACCGAGGACAGTTCGAGGTGCCTGGTCGCGGTGATCAGGGTGCCTGTGGGCCCGAAACCCCCAATGCGGGAGCTCACCTGGGCTGTTTCGGGGAAGTCGGAGGCTGGGTCGAGCCGTACGGCCGGGACACCCCGGCCGTACAGCTCGTCCAGCACCAGATCCGCCGTGACATCACCCAGCGCGGTGACGACGAGAACCGGTGAGTCGGCCATGTCAGTCCGATGCGTGATCTTCGATAGCGTCCGTGTCCGCCGGTGGGGGCGGCTGCGGACCGCCCCCGTCTGCGGCGGTCGCGGTCTGGGACGCGGTTGCCTTGCTTGTACCGTGCTTCCCGTCCTCGTCGCCCATCTCCATACGCCGACCCGCCGCATCCAGGTACCGCGTCGTCTGCCTCTCGGGGTCGATCTCGACCCCGGTATACGGCAGTTCAACCGTGGTCGGATACGTCGCTAAGCGCCGTGCCCCCCATGGCTGTGGTCGCACCGCAGTGCCCATTCGACCTCCTAGGTATCCCGTAGGATCCTTGGTGGTGCATTCCTCTTACGCTCCGTTGTGCAGGGCGGAACACTCGGCACCCTAGCCCTGAGGGGTGCGGGGCGCCGTGGATATGGAAGAGAAAGCGTGCCGGGTCGTCGTCGCACACCGGGTCCTTGGGCAGGTCCTCTGAGAAGAGCGACAACTGGCTCTACGGCACACGAACGGGGTACGCACCCGCTGCCGGAGCGGTTCCCCTCGTGGGCGTCCGCGCCGCCCCGAGTCTCTGGCCATGTCCCGCCCCCGTCGTACGTGCGTTCCGGCTGGCGGTATCGCTTGCACGGTTCCCGTGCTGGCTTGGCGGGAAGTCGGGCACGGTAGCCATTCGGCGATGCCTGCGCGTAGCGGGCCGGGGTGGGTACCGTGGCGGTACCGAGACTCAGAACGGAGGACCGGACATGGCCGAGTCATCTGATCGGTTCATCGGGGCCCGGATCGCCGAGTTACGTAAACGGCGTGGGTTCACCCAGCAGGGTCTGGCGATGCGGGCCAGTATGTCGATGTCGTTGTTGTCGAAGGTGGAGGTCGGGCAGAAACCGGCGTCTCCGGAGTTCGTGGCGGCGTGCGCGAGAGCGCTGAGCGTTCACCCTGCCGACCTGCTGGGCCAGCCGTACATCGATGAGCTGCGCAAGGACCAGACGGATCGCGTGATACAGCCCATCCGGGAAGTGCTGAACTTCCATAACCTGGGGCATGATCCGATGGTTCGGCCCAGACCGCTGGAGCAGATCGCCAGCGACCGGGATCGTCTCCTTCAGCTCATCCAGGTGGAGGATAGTCGTGGTGCGGCCGAGGAGCTTCCGTCCTTGATGACGGAGGCAATCTCCGCCGCACACGCGTCGGGTGACCGGCGAGCCTGGGCCACGCTGGTGATGCTGGACTGGGTGGCTTACAGCGTCGTGGCGCGCTACGGCTTTCATGACCTCTCCGTCATCGCTGTACACCGCGCGGAGTACGCGGCGGCACGCGCGGGCGATCCCGCGTTGTCGGCGATTGTGAGGTTCTTGTCGGCGACTGTCTGTATGTCTGCCGGGGAGTTTCGTACGGGGCTGCGATTCAACGCGCTGGGTCAGGATGACCTTGAACACGCGGAAGCCGGGCCCGAGACCGATGCGGCCCGAGGGCAGACCCATCTGATCGCGGGACTTCTGGAGGCCCGGCGACGGAACTTCGATGAGGCGGAAGGGCATTTCGGCGAGGCAGACGCGTTGGCGGCGCGGACAGGGGAGGCCATTTCCGCTCGATGGCTGGAGTCGACCGCCTACGAAGTTCCTCCGGCAGGAGCCATCGGACATCAGGACCGAGGAATTCACTGGTTCTCCTTCGGCCCCACCAATGTGGGCGCGTACCGGATCTCCGCGCTCGCGGACCAGAACCGGCACGCCGAGGCGCTGGAGGTCGGGGAATCCCTGGTCATTCCACAGGAATGGCCGGAGAGCAGGGTGTTCTACGTGCATGTGGACATGGCCCGCTCCTATCTCTGGACAGGACAGAACGAGCACGCGTTCGACCGCCTATTGAAGGCTCAGAAGATCGCACCCGAACACACCCGTTTCCACCCCCAAGTGCGTGAGGTCATGGTCCAACTCCGCAAGCGCGAACGCACCCGCAGCGGAAGCATCGCCCACTTCGCGCAGTGGGTCGGCGTCTGAGGGGCCGGGCGAACGACGACACACGGCGGACTGAGACGGGCCGCACCCCGGTCTCTGTCCGACCACTCACACCGCCCAAGCCCCTGCCGGATCGTCCACCCACGCCTCCTGCCCCTCCGCCGTCACCGTCACCCCGAACCGCTCATGCCCCGGCCGCCCTCGCTCCTCCCACCACCGCTGGGCCGCCTCGACCTCGTCCCAGAGACGGCGCGGGCCCGACTGCCAGACCCGGGTGGTGTCGCCGTCGCGGAAGAGGGCGCAGGCCCAGGAGCGGTCGGTCAGGCCGTAGAACCACACCGGCTGGGAGCCGTCCCCTCGCGGAGCCACGACATGGTGGCAGTGGGGGACCCGCAGGCCGGTGACGAACCGCTGCGGGCTGAACCGGTCGTCGCCCAGGACATCGGCCTCCGTCAACGCGCTGGACGACGCATCGCGGTCGCCGGTGACATACGCGTCATGGTCGATGGGGGCGAGGCGCTGCGCCCGCAGCTTCATGAACTCCACGGGGCCGGTGAAGTGCCCCGACGCGCTCGCGCCTTCCGCCGCGACGACCAGCCGGGCCACCCCGTCACCGTTTCCGTAGTGCGTTCCCCAGGGGGCGACGATCAGCCCGCCCGGCCGGGTCTGTTCCACCCAGGCGTACGGGATCCGGCGCAGCCCGGCGGTGGCGATGATCCGGTCGTACGGGGCGCGCTCGGCGTACCCCGCGTACCCGTCGCCGTGGACGACCCGCACCGCCGCCCCGAACCGTTCCAGAGCCACCCGCGCCCGGTCCGCCACGGCCTCGTCGACCTCCACCGTGACCACGTTCTCCGCCCCGACCCGATGGGCGAGCAGGGCGGCGTTCCATCCCGTCCCCGTACCGATCTCCAGCGCCCGGTCACCCGGCCGTACGTCCAGATCCCGCAGCATCCGGAAGACCACGCTCGGCATGGACGCCGACGAGGTGGAGACGTGACCGGGGGCGCGGCCGGTGTGCTGGCCGTCGTCCCACTGGGTGACGACGGGGACGTCCGCGTCGGCGTAGCCGTACCAGGCGTCGGGATCGTCCGCGCGGGAGACGGGGACGCTGGTCGCCGCGTCCATGTCGAAGGGCCACATCAGCTCGGGGAGGAAAGCGGCGCGGGGGACGGCCGTGAAGGAGGGGAGCCACTCGGGGGAGAGGGCCTGTGCCCAGGAGGAACGGGCGGGTGTGGTCATGGGTGAGCGGCCATTTCCTGGGGCGGCGGGGGCACGGCACGAAGGCCCGGGGACGGTGGGTACGTCCCCGGGCCAGTCATACCGCCGCACGAGCTACGCGGACGTCGGATCGCGCCGGATACCCCCGAAGCGCTGAGCATCAGGGACCGGACCAGCCGAATCCACCGCCCCGATCAGACCGCCGCGTCCCGCTCCTGCCCCCGCAGCGCCCGCGCCAGGTCGTCCCGCGCCTCCAGCACCAGCCGGCGCAGCGCCGGGGCCGCCGACTCGTGCGCGGCGAGCCAGGCGTCGGCCGCCGGGAGGGCGTCGTCCTGGAGGGACGGGAAGAGGCCGGAGACGATGTCCATGCCGATCTGGATGGAGCGCTCGTCCCACAGGCGTTCGATGGCCTCGAAGTAGCGGGGGGCGAAGGGGGCCAGCAGGTCCCGCTGGCCGGGCTGGACGAAGCCCGCGATGGTGGCGCCGACGAGGGCGTTGGAGAGGGTGTCGGAGCCGACGACCCGCTGCCAGGCGCTCTCCTTGACGTCGGCGGAGGGGCGGGCGGCGAGGCAGCGCACCTGGTGGCGCTTGCCGCTGGCGGTGTCGTCGCGGGCGAGTTCCGCGTCGATGGCGGCCTCGTCGGCGACGCCCTGGGCGGCGAGGGGTTCCAGGAGGGCCCAGCGCAGTTCCTGGTCGACGTCCAGGCCGTCGATGACGGCGGTGCCGTCGAGGAGTCCGCCGAGCAGGCGAAGATCGTCCTCGGAGACGGCGACGGAGGCGAAGAAGCGCGCCCAGGTGAGCTGGTGCTGGCTGCCGGGCTCGGCCCGGTCCAGTTCGGCGCGGGCGCCCTGGGCGATCAGCCGGGCACCTTCGGCGCGCCAGGCGGGGGCGGCGTAGTAGATCTGGGCGGAGCGGGCCCAGGCGTGCAGCATCTGGAGGACGCCGATGTCGCTCTCGCGTCCGGCGAACCGCAGCACCAGGTCGATGAACTCGCGCGCGGGCAGCAGCGCGTCCCGGGTCATGTTCCACAGCGCCGACCAGCACATGGCCCGTGCCAGCGGGTCGGTGACCGCGCCGAGGGAGGACCGCAGCGCCGCCAGGGAGCCCGCGTCGAAGCGGATCTTGCAGTAGGTGAGGTCGTCGTCGTTGACGAGGACCAGTGCGGGCGCGGGCTGCCCGGCCAGCTCGGTGACGACCGTGCGTTCCCCGGTGACGTCGATCTCGGCCCGCGCGTAGCGGACGAGGGCACCGTCGGCGGTGGCGTCGGCGTGGTGGTAGAGGCCGACGGCGACCCGGTGCGGGCGCAGCCGCTCCCCGCCCTGGACCACGGCCAGCTCGGTGAGGAGACCGTCCGCGTCCACCGTGATCTCGGGGGCCAGGGAGTTCACCCCGGCCGTCTGGAGCCACGCCTCGGACCAGGCCGCCATATCCCGCCCGGAGGTCTCCTCCAGCGCGGAGAGCAGGTCGCCGAGCTGGGTGTTGCCGTAGGCGTGGCGCTTGAAGTAGCGCCGGGAGGCTTCCAGGAACGCCTCCTCGCCCGCGTACGCGACGAGCTGCTTCACGACGGCGGCGCCCTTGGCGTAGGTGATGCCGTCGAAGTTGAGCTTGGCGTCCTCCAGGTCCCGGATGTCGGCGGTGATGGGGTGGGTGGAGGGGAGCTGGTCGGCGCGGTACGCCCAGGCCTTGCGGTTGTTGGCGAAGGTCACCCAGCCGTTGGTGAAGCGGGTGGCGCCGGTCATCGCGTACGAGCCCATGAAGTCGGCGAAGGACTCCTTCAGCCACAGGTCGTCCCACCAGGCCATGGTGACCAGGTCGCCGAACCACATGTGGGCCATCTCGTGCAGGATGACGTTGGCCCGGCGCTCGTACGACGCCTGCGTCACCTTGCCCCGGAAGACGAACTCCTCGCGGAAGGTGACACAGCCCGGGTTCTCCATGGCGCCGATGTTGTACTCGGGCACGAACGCCTGGTCGTACTTGCCGAACGGGTACGGGTAGTCGAACCGGTCGTGGAAGAAGTCGAAGCCCTGCTTGGTGACGAGGAAGATGTCGTCCGCGTCGAAGTGCCGGGCCAGCCCCTTGCGGCACAGGGCGCCCAGCGGGATCTCCAGCACCGTGCCGTCGTCGAAGGAGCGCCGGTACACATCGGTCTCGTAGTGGTACGGACCGGCGACGACGGCGGTGATGTACGTCGAGATCGGCAGCGTCTCCGCGAACCGCCACACCCCATCCGTACCCCGCTCACCTGTGCTGTTGCTCCACACGGTCCAGCCCTCCGGCGCGGTCACCTCGAACCGGAACGGGGCCTTGAGGTCGGGCTGCTCGAAGTTGGCGAAGACCCGGCGGGCGTCGGCGGGCTCGTACTGGGTGTAGAGGTAGACCTCGCCGTCCTCGGGGTCGACAAACCGGTGCATCCCCTCACCCGTACGGCTGTACGCGCACTGGGCGTCCACGACCAGCGTGTTCTCCTCGGCGAGCGCGTCCAGCGCGATCCGGCTGCCGTCGAAGACGGCCGCCGGGTCCAGGGGCTTGCCATTGAGGGTGACCGCGCTGACGGAGGGCGCCACCAGGTCCGCGAAGGTGGCCGCGCCGGGGCGGGCGCAGGTGAAGCGGATCGTTGTCACGGAACGGAAGGTGCGCGGCTCCCCGTCCGCGTCACCGACGGCTGACGTGAGGTCCAGGGAGACCTCGTACCCGTTGACGGACAGCAGCTCCGCCCGCTCACGGGCCTCGTCGCGGGACAGGTTCTCACCGGGCACGGGCGCCACTCCTCTGTATCTCTGATGGATTCGCCCGATCCTCCCACGCACCCCTGTGGGCCGGAATCCCGGGAATCGGGTGATGGCCGACGGCGTTGTCACCCGGCGAGGCGCCCACGACACGCGACGCTGTTCCCGTGAGGAGAGAGATGTCCGACAACGGCAAGACCCCGGTGGACTTCTGGTTCGATCCCCTGTGCCCCTGGGCCTGGATGACGTCCCGCTGGATGCTGGAGGTGGAGAAGGTCCGTGACGTCGAGGTCCGCTGGCACGTCATGAGCCTCGCCGTCCTCAATGAGAACAAACTGGACGAGCTGCCCGAGGAGTACCGCGAGATCCTCAGCAAGGCGTGGGGACCGGTACGGGTCGTGATCGCGGCCCGGGAGCTGCACGGGCCCGAGGTGCTCGGCCCCCTCTACACCGCCATCGGGACCCGCTTCCACAACCGGGGCGAGGGCAACACCCGCGAGGCGCTCGCGGGCGCGCTCGCCGACGCCGGGCTCCCGGCGGAGCTGATCGAGTACACCGACAAGGACACCTACGACACCGAGCTGAGGGCCTCCCACAAGGAGGGCATCGACAAGGTCGGCCAGGACGTGGGCACCCCGGTCATCGCGGTGCCGGGCGCGGACGGCGAGCAGATCGCCTTCTTCGGCCCGGTCGTGACGCCCGCGCCCAAGGGCGAGGCGGCGGCCCGTCTCTGGGACGGGACCCTGCTGGTGGCCTCGACCCCCGGCTTCTACGAGATCAAGCGCACCCGGGACCGGGACCCCGTCTTCGACTGAGGCCGTGCCTCGGTAAGACCCGTCCGGAGACACAGAAGCGCCCCGCGAGTCATGTCCTCGCGGGGCGCTTCCTCATTCCGCCTGCCGCGTGAAGGGTGAGAAGACGATCACGAGCAGGGCGACCGGGAGGGCCGGATGGCGGCCGTCACGGGGTGAGTCGTCACGGGGTGATGAGCGGGGTGCGCTCCTTGGCCTCGGCGTACCGCTTCGCCACATCGCGCCAGTTCACGACCTGCCACATGGCGTCGATGAAGTCGACCTTCTGGTTCTTGTACTGGAGGTAGAAGGCGTGCTCCCAGGCGTCGAAGACCAGGACCGGCACCGAGCCCTGGCCCACATTGCCCTGGTGGTCGTAGACCTGCTCGACGATGAGACGGCCGCTGACCGGCTCGTACGCCAGAACGCCCCAGCCGGAGCCCTGGGTGGTCGCGGACGCCTTCGTCAGCTGCGCCTTGAACTTGGCGAAGGTCCCGAAGGACTCCTTGATCGCCTCTTCCAGCTCGCCCACGCCGTCGGCGGCCAGCGGCTCGCCGCCGCCACCGTCGCCGGTCATGTTGTTCCAGTAGATGCTGTGGAGGATGTGGCCGGAGAGATGGAACGCGAGGTTCTTCTCCAGGCCGTTGATCGACCCCCACTGGTCCTTGTCGCGGGCCTCCGCGAGCTGCTCCAGCGTGTCGTTGGCGCCCTTGACGTAGGCCGCGTGGTGCTTGTCGTGGTGCAGCTCGATGATCTGCGGGTTGATGACCGGATCGAGCGCGTCGTAGTCGTACGGCAGATCAGGAAGCGTGTAGATGGCCATGGTTCCGGTCCCTCCGACTGCTATTGCACATCGTATGCATGTGCACGTTAGCAGTAGCAGCGGACGAGTCGTGATCAGGCGTTGGTCCTAGGTCGTGTCTTCAAAGTCCCGTCTGTCCGCCGTGCCCTGGCACGCACTCCCCCTGGGCCTCCGGCCCGGGGGTGCCCCCACGCCGCGTTGTCGTCAGTCGCCAATGGCCCCCTGTGCCCTTCGGGCACGGGAGGTACCCCCACCGCATTGACTCCTTCCTCCGCCTTGCGATCACACGCACCAGACCCCGCCAGACCCGCCCTCCGGGCGGACGACGCTACTTTGAAGACACTCCCTGGGACATTCGTGCCCCGGACGGTCGTAGGACCGGTGTGCGCGGCCACCGCCGGGCGTTGGCGGGTCCGGGTCTAGGCCCCCGTGCGCGCGGCCGCGCCGAGGTCCTCGCGCGCCGCCACCGCGAGGTCCGGGAAGTCGGTGACGACGGCGTCCAGACCGAGGCCGTAATGGAGCGCGTACTCGGCGAACGCGTCCCCGAAGTCGGTCGCCACCTCGCCCCGGCGCAGGGCGGCGGGCAGATACTGGTTCTCCGCCCGGAAGGTGTACGCGCCCACCCGCAGACCCGCCGCGTGCGCGTCGGCGACCAGCGGGGACGGCGGCAGGACCGAGGACTTGTCGGGGCCGATCCACGCCGCGTACTCCGCGATCCGGCGCAGCCCGGCGGGCGTCATCATCCGTTCGTACGTCAGATCGTGCCCGAACGGGCCACCCACCGTCCCCAGCGCCTGCCACAGCGGCACCCCCGTCCCGGCCGCCGCCAGCCGCTCCAGGCTCGACGGCTCGAACGACTGCACCACACACGCGCGCGGCCCCAGCCGGTGGCGCCGGATCAGCCGGGCCAGCTCCGGTTCCAGCGGCAGCCCGAGGGAACGGAAGTACGCCGGATGCTTCAGCTCCGGGAAGACCGCGACCGTACGGCCCAGGCGGCGGCCCAGCGCGCGGGCCAGCGCCACCACCTCCGAGAAGGTGAGGATCCGCTCGCGCCCGTCGAAGACGGTGTTGCGGTTACGGATCCGGGGGAGGCGTTCCACGGCCCGCAGGGTCCGCAGCTCCGCCAGCGTCAGATCCTCCGTGAACCAGCCCTCCACCCAGCGGCCGTCCACCAGCTTGCGGGCGCGGCGGGCGGCGAACTCCGGCCGGGCGGCGATATCCGTGGTGCCGGAGATCTCGTTCTCGTGGCGGGCGATGAGGACGTGGTCCCGGGTCGCGACGAGATCGGGCTCGATCCAGTCCGCGCCCGAGGCGATGGCGAGGGCGTAGGAGGCGGCGGTGTGCTCCGGGCGCCAGCCCGCCGCGCCCCGGTGGCCGATGACCAGGGGGTGACGGGACGGGGTGTCCGCGGCGGCGGGTGCGGCGGTGGTCGTGGCGCCCGTCGCCGCCGCGGCGACCAGGGCGCGGCGGCTGACCTCCACGGTCAGAGCCTGGCCCGTGCGGCGCTGAGACGGGCCCGGTGGTCCGCGTACGCCTCCGCGTAATAGGAGGAACGGTCCGGATCCGGCTCCACCAGCCGGTCAGGAGCCGTCCATATGCCCTGGTCCAGCGGGAGACCCAGCCGGGCGGCGGCCGCCAGCACCGCGCCACGGGCCCCCACCTCACCCGCCACGATCCGCAGCGGACGCCCCAGCACATCGGCGAAGAGCCGCACCCACTCCGCCGACCGGGCCCCGCCCCCGCACACCGCCAGCGTCCCGCCCAGCCGCGCCGCCTCCAGACAGTCCCGCGCCGCGAACGCGACCCCCTCACAGGTCGCCCGCACCAGATCGGCCGTCGTCGTCTCCAGCGACACCCCCGTCAGCTCCGCCCGCAGCCGGGGTTCCACGAACGGCGCCCGCTCCCCGGACGGCGCGAAGTACGGCAGCACCCGCACCCCGCGCGCCCCCGGCGGCGACGCCGCCAGCACCGCGTCCAGCTCACCGTGCGGGACACCCGTGGTGCGCAGCACCCAGTCCAGGGCCGCCGTCCCCACCATCGCGGGCATCGCGCGCAGCCAGCGGCCGTGCCGGTCGGTGGAGATATGGAGCCCGGCGGGCTCCCCGTCCAGATCGAGCGCGTCCACCGCGACCAGCGCCGCCAGACAGGTCCCCACGATCAGCAGCCCGTCCCCGGGCGCGCTCACCCCGGCCCCCAGCGCGCAGGCGGCCAGATCGTACGGGCCGTTCGCCAGCGGCACGCCCGGTTCCAGCTCCCCGGTCGCGACCGGATCACTGACCGGCGGCAGCAGCGCGGCGCGGTGGCCCAGACCGAGCGCGTCGAGCACGACCGCGTCATACGTACGGGAACGGGGATCCAGGAACGGCATCGACGCGTCCGACACATCCGTCGCCCGGATCCCCGTCAGCCGCTGGAACACCATGTCCTTGCAGTACACGGCCGCCGACGCGGCCTCCAGCGCCTGGGGCTCGAACCGTTCGAGCCAGGCCAGCAACGGCCCCGGCGACCCCGGGAACATCGCCCCACCGGTCCGCCGGAACACCCGCTCCACCAGACCCGAGGCATGCCAGTCGGCCACCAGCTCATGGGCGCGGCCGTCCATCCACGAGATCGCCGCCCGCACCGGCCGGCCGACGCCGTCCACCAGCCACACGCCATCGCCCTGCCCGGTGAGACCGGCGAGGACGACCGGGGCGGACAGGCCCGCGCGCACCTCCGCGAGGACGGCGAGGACCGCGTCGTGGACCTCGTCCATGTCCTGCTCGACACGGCCGTCGTCGAGGTGGAGGGTGAGGGGGCGTGCGGCGAGATGGAGCGGCTGGCCCTGCGGGTCGAAGGCGGCCGCCTTCACCACCGACGTCCCGACGTCGATCCCGAGGTAGATCCCCATCTCCGTCTCTCCTCTCACTCCCGTGCCCTGTCTCTTCGGGGGGCGGACCCGGGCCCGCGGGACGCAGTGGGGCCTAAGGCGCCGGGTGGAGGAGGGGGGTGGACTGGGTGTAGCGGGAGACCTCCTCGGCGGCGATCCGGGCCGCCTTCCGCGCCACCGCCCCCGACGCCCCGCCCACATGCGGCGTCAGCACCAGGTTCGGCGTCGTCAGCAGCCGGTCCCCCTCCGGCAGCGGCTCGGGGTCGTATGTGTCGAGCGCCGCGCCCGCCAGCCGCCCGGAGTCGAGCGCGTCGCACAGGGCCTCGGTGTCGAGCAGCGCCCCGCGCGCGACGTTGACGACGACCGCGCCCTCCGGCAGCAGCGCCAGTTCCCGCGCCCCGATCAGGCCCCGGGTCTCGTCGGTGAGCCGGGCGTGGAGGGTGAGGACGCGGGAGCGCCGCAGGAGTGTGTCGAGGGAGGGGGCGCGCATGCCGTGGACGTCGCCGCGCACATAGGGGTCGTAGACCTCGACCTCGGCGCCGAAGGCGCAGAGCACGCGGGCCACCCGGCTGCCGACGGCACCGTAGCCGACGAGCCCGACGGGGGTGTCCTCCAGTTCGAGGCCGCTGTGTTCGTAGGTGTAGAAGGAGCTGTCCCAGATGCCTTCGGAGGCGAGCGCGATATGCGCGTCGGGGATCCGCCGCAGGGCGCTGAGCATGAGCCCGATGGTGAACTCGGCGGTGGCGGCGGCGTTGCGGCCGGGGGTGTAGCAGACCTGTACGCCGCGTTCCCGCGCCGCCGCCACATTGACGTTCACCGGTCCGCCCCGGCAGACGACGATGAGTTTCAGGGCGGGGGAGGCGTCGAGGACGCGTTCGGTGAAGGGCGCCATCTGGGTGATGCACACTTCGACGCCGTCCAGGGCCTTGATGAGTTCGTCTTCGGCGTCGCTGGCCTCTCGTACCTCGGCGACGGGACCGAAGGGCTGGAGCGGCCAGGGCAGGGTCAGCTCGGTCAGCTCCAGATACGCGTCGGGAAGCCGCTGCCGCAGTGCCTCCGCGATCAGGGTGGTGCGGATGAAGTGGTCTCCGGCGGCCAGGACTTTCATGTCGGTTCCTCCGCGTGCTGCTGCTCGGGGGGCCCGTGCCCCTGGCGGAGCCGCGCCCCGCGCTGAGGGGGTCGCGGCGGATGCTGGTGAGGGGGAGGAGAGATCGGAGCGGGACGGCGACGGTCGCAGGGCTCAGCGGATCGTAGTCCCCGCCGAACGCCGTCAGAGGGACGCCGCGCGCGGCGGAGGGGCGCGCATGGCTCCTGAGCTTGGGTCAGCGGAGCAGGAGCGTCAATCCTCCGTGAGGGGTTTTCCGGGGCCCGGGGTGAGAACGTCTCAGAAGACCCGTACGCCGTGACCGGCACGGTCGTGCCCCAGTCGGTCCGGGGCAGTGCGGGGAAGCCTGAGGCAGTCCGGTGCAGTCCGGGGAGGCCCGGGCAGTCCGGGGCAGTCAGGGGAAGCCCGGGGCGGACCTGGGCGGACCACAGAGCAGAGGAGCGTTCGATGTGGCTCGGGATCGACCTCGGTACACAGGGCGTGCGCGCCACCGTCGCCGACACCGACGGCACCGTCCTCGGCACCGGCGCCGCGCCGCTGAGCAGCCACCGCGACGGCGACCGCCATGAACAGGACCCCGCCGACTGGTGGGCCGCCGTCGCCACCGCCTGCCGACGGGCACTGCGGACAGGAGCGCGCCCGCGCGCCCTCGCGGTCTGCTCCACCTCCGGCACGGTCCTGCTGACCGGTGCCGACGGCCGCCCGCTGACCAGGGCCGTGATGTACGACGACGGGCGCGCGCCCGGCCGTGGCCCGGGCCGGGCGCTCTGGCTGACCCGCGCCCACGGCCCCGGCCGCGTCACCCACCAGGCCGACGCCATCGTCTCCCGCCTCGCCGGACACCCGCTGCCGACCGATTCCAGCCATGCCCTCAAGACGGGATACGACGCGGAACGGGCCGCCTTCGCCGACGCCGCCGCCCCCCTGGACCTGCCCGAGGTGGTTCCGCCGGGGACCGTGCTCGGCGAGGTCGGCGCGGTGGCGGCGGCGGAGACGGGCATCCCGGCCGGGTGCGCGATCGTGGCCGGGATGACGGACGGCTGTGCGGCGCAGATCGCCTCCGGCGCGCTCGCGGTGGGCGCCTGGAACGCGGTGCTCGGCACCACGCTCGTCCTGAAAGGTGTGACCGCCGAGCCGCCGCGCGACCCCACGGGCGCGGTCTACAGCCACCGTTCCCCCGACGGGACCTGGCTGCCGGGCGGCGCGTCCAGTACCGGCGCGGGCGCGCTGGTGGCCGCGTTCCCGGGCGCGGACCCGGCCGCCCTCGACACGCTCGCCTCCGCGTACGAACCGTCCGGCGCGGTCGCCTACCCCCTCTCCGTACGCGGGGAACGCTTCCCCTTCACCGCCCCCGGCGCCACCGGCTTCCTCCTCGGCACCCCGGCCGATGCCGCCGACCACTGGGCCGCGCTCCTCCAGGGCGTCGCGTACGTCGAACGCCTCTGCCTGGACCACCTCGACCACCTCGGCGCCCCCGTCACCGGCCCCCTCACCGTCACGGGCGGCGCCGTCCGCAGCGCCTACTGGACCCGGCTGCGCGCGGAGATCCTCGGCCGCGAGATCCGGGTTCCGGCGGTACCCGAGCCGTCGTTCGGCATGGCGGTCCTCGCCGCGTACGGCGCGGGCGCGGCCCCTTCGCTGCGTACGGCCGCCGCGCGGATGGTACGGATCCGGGAGACCGTCACACCTCGCAGGGAACGGGAGCGGTACGACGCGCCCTATCTGACGCTGGTGGACGCACTCGAACGGCGGGGCTGGCTACCGGGCCCGCTGGCCGCCCACGCCAGGCGGCGGACGGAGGAGACACGATGAGCGCGAGCGGTACCCGGCTGCTGCTGGCCCGGCACGGACAGACCGTCTGGCACGCCGAGAACCGGTACGCGGGCGTCAGCGAGGTCGGCCTCACCGACGAGGGCCGCGCCCAGGCGCGGGCGCTCGGCGACTGGGCGGCCCGCCACCCGGTGGACGCCGTCGTCACCTCCCCCCAGCGGCGGGCCATCGAGACCGCCGCGCCCGCGTGCGCCGCCCTGGGACTGACGGCGGAGCGGGAACCAGGGCTGCGGGAGTGCGACTTCGGGGTGGTGGAGGGGCGGACCCTGGCCGAGTTCGCGGCCTCGGAGCCGGACGCGGCGCGGGCGTTCCTGGCCGACCCGGTGGGGTGCCCCTTTCCCGGGGCGGAGGATCCACGCGCCGCCGCCGCGCGGGCGACGGCCGCGCTGCGGGGGGTGGCGGCGGCGCACGACGGCCAGCGGGTGCTGGTGGTCGCCCACAACACGCTGCTGCGGCTGGCGCTCTGCGCGCTGCTGGGGATCCCGTTGCCCGAGTACCGCCGGGTGCTGCCGTCCCTCCACAACGCGGCCGTCACCGAACTCCGTCTCACCCCGACGACCTGCGCCCTCCTGACCCTGAACCGCCCGACGCGCTGACCCGTGCGGTGCGTCCCACCGACAAGGAACCGCCCGGCGCACTGAGGAGGCGCCGGGCGGTTCGAGCGACAGGGGGGCGGAAATCAGTCTTCGCCCGGGTTGCAGGCCAGACAGGAGACGCTGAAGGGCGTCCGTGTGGAGAGATCGGCCATCACGAAGACGCGCAGGCCGTGACAGACCCCGCACGACGTGGATCCCCGGCGCGTGGCCGTGGTGCGCACCTCGTTGCGGAAGTGCGCGACGAGGTCTCTGTACTGAGGGTTGACCCATTCCCGGGGGCTGGTCTCGTCACTGGTCATGCTGGAATCTTCCTTCGGCCTGGGAGGCCACGACAGGGAGAGACGGGGTGCTCCAGCGCGCGTGAGGGCGGACGTGAAAACGCCGAGCGCCCCCTCCGCACG
>NZ_JBHVHF010000178.1:0-16836 GCF_042800315.1 Streptomyces sp. NPDC057638 | reverse complement strand
CTCGTGTGACGAGTGGCGGGGTGCGGTGGTTTCTGCGCGGTGCCGGTGCGGGCCGTGATGCGGCCCACCCGGAGACAGGCCCCATGACCTGGGGGTTTCATGATCGCCGTCTCAGATAGTAGGAAGTCCGACTAACTGTGGAGACAGTGCGGCTCCGCTGATCTAACGTGGTACGAGCCGAACGTCTCGCTCGATCCAGCGAAGTGGCGGTCCGAGTCCGTGCCCCTGGCAGGCAACCCCTGCGGCGCGCTCCCCGCCCCCTCCGGCGCCTTTGACATCCCCCGTGATCTCCAAGGAGTCGATCATCATGTCCGCTGAGACCGTCCGCCGCGCCCCGTCTGCCGTTCACCCCGCCGCCAGCCGTGCGGCCCGGGTGCGCCGCGCCAGTGAGTACGACCGCCGTAACGCCGCCGCCGCGCTCCAGCGCGCCCTCGACCGCCGCGACAACGGCGGCGCCACCGGCCACTGAGCCCCCTCTGCCCCGCCGAGTCCACATGGTGGACGTCGTATGTCATGGGGTGGGACGGGGAGTAGGGTGCCCGCATGTCTCGCAGCATCAATCTCGCAGTGATCCCCGGTGACGGAATCGGCCAGGAAGTCGTGGCCCAGGGCCTGAAGGTCCTGTCCGCGGTCCTTCCGCAGGACGTGAAGCTGGAGACCAAGGAGTACGACCTCGGCGCCCAGCGCTGGCACCGCACCGGGGAGACCCTCCCCGACGCGGAGCTGGAGGCCCTCAAGGGCCATGACGCGATCCTGCTCGGCGCCATCGGCGACCCGTCCGTGCCCTCCGGGGTGCTGGAGCGCGGGCTGCTGCTCAAGCTCCGTTTCGCGTTCGACCACTATGTGAACCTGCGCCCCTCCAAGCTCTTCCCCAACACCGCCACGCCGCTGGCCGGTACGCCGGAGATCGACTTCGTCGTCGTCCGCGAGGGCACCGAGGGTCCCTACACGGGCAACGGTGGCTCTCTGCGTACCGGTACGCCCGCCGAGGTCGCCACCGAGGTCAGCGTGAACACGGCCTACGGTGTGGAGCGCGTCGTCCGTGACGCGTTCGAGCGGGCCGACGCCCGCCCCCGCAAGAAGCTGACGCTGGTGCACAAGAACAACGTGCTCGTCTACGCGGGCCACCTCTGGAAGAACATCTTCGACCGGGTGGCCACCGAGTACCCCGAGGTCACCACCGACTATCTGCACGTCGACGCCGCGACGATCTTCTTCGTCACCCAGCCGGAGCGCTTCGACGTCATCGTCACGGACAACCTCTTCGGTGACATCCTCACCGACCTCGCCGCCGCCGTGACCGGAGGCATCGGCCTGGCCGCCTCCGGCAACATCAACCCGAGCGGCACCTTCCCGTCGATGTTCGAGCCGGTCCACGGCTCCGCGCCCGACATCGCGGGCACCGGCAAGGCCGACCCGACGGCCACCGTCCTCTCGGTCGCCCTGCTGCTGCGCCACCTCGGCCTCACCGCCGAAGCCGCCCGTATCGAGGAGGCCGTCTCGGCCGATCTCGCGGAGCGGGACGGTACGTTCCGTACGACGGACCAGATCGGTGACGCGCTCGCGGTACGCGTAGCGAGCTGACCCGACGTCCCCCAAGCCGCCGGGTCGCTTCCCAGCACCCGGCGGCTTCTGTTCGCGTGGCTCCCGGGTGCACCATCGAACCGGGACCGCCACCACTCCGTCGTACCCTGTTTCCGGCCACCGCCCGGCCGAGCGATAATCGAACCGGGCCGTGGCAGGCGGGTTTGCTCGGACGTCCTAGCACCTGTAGCGGCGTGGGCGCGGTCCGTCACATCCATACGGTGAAGGACATTTGCACTCATGACGACGCCCTCGATCGAGCTGAAGCCCTCCTCGCACCCGCTCTCCGACACCGAGCGCGCGGCGATCCTCGCCGACCCCGGGTTCGGCCGCCACTTCACCGACCACATGGTGACCATCAAGTGGACCGAGGGGCGCGGCTGGCACGACGCCGAACTCACCCCGTACGGTCCCCTCTCGCTCGACCCGGCCAATATGACCCTGCACTACGCGCAGGAGATCTTCGAGGGACTCAAGGCCTACCGGGGCCCCGACGGCACGGTCGCCACCTTCCGCCCCGAGGCCAACGCCGAGCGCTTCCAGCGCTCCGCCCGCAGGCTCGCCATGCCCGAGCTGCCGACGGAGCTCTTCGTCGCCGCCTGTGACGCGCTGGTGCGCCAGGACAAGGCGTGGGTTCCCGGCCATGGCGGCGAAGCCTCCCTCTACCTGCGGCCGTTCATGATCGCCACCGAGGTCGGGCTCGGTGTCCGCCCCGCCAACGAGTACCTCTTCGTGGTCATCGCCTCCCCGGCCGCCTCCTACTTCCCCGGTGGCGTCCAGCCGGTCTCCGTCTGGCTCTCCGAGAACTATGTCCGCGCCGTCCCCGGCGGCATGGGCTTCGCCAAGACCGGCGGCAACTACGCGGCCTCCCTGCTCGCCCAGGCCGAGGCCGCCGCGAAGGGCTGCGACCAGGTCGTCTGGCTCGACGCGCTGGAGCACCGCTGGGTCGAGGAGATGGGCGGGATGAACCTGTACTTCGTGTACGGGGACCGGATCGTCACCCCCGAGCTGACCGGCTCCCTCCTCGCCGGGATCACCCGCGACTCCCTCCTCGCCCTCGCCAAGGACCTCGGGTACTCGGCGGAGGAGGGCCGGATCTCCACCGAGCAGTGGAAGCGGGACACCGAGAGCGGTGAGCTGAAGGAGGTCTTCGCCTGCGGTACGGCGGCGGTGATCACGCCGGTCGGGACCGTGCGGTCGGCCGGGGCGGACTGGACGCAGGGGGATGGGACGCCGGGGCCGGTGACGCTGCGGCTGCGCAAGGCGCTGCTGGACATCCAGACCGGTGTCGCCGAGGACGCCCACGGCTGGATGCACCCGCTGGGCGCCTGACCCGCTGGGTCCGCCCGCCCGTTCCTCCCTTGTATGCGCCCCACCCCTCGCGGTGGGGCGCACCCCGTTCCGGACCCGGTCCCATTTCTCACGCGGGCGCATCGGCCCGGTGAGGTGGTGTGGGCGGCGATGGCGGGCGAGTTTTGAGTGATGCTCGAATTGGGGTGAGTGAAGGGTTCCCCCCGGCCGGGGTGATGGTTAGAGTGGCGCTCGAAAGGGGGTCCCATGAGGCTGACACCCACCGAGAGGGACCGGCTCCTCCTCTTCAGCGCCGCCGAGCTGGCACGCGCCCGCAGGGCGCGCGGGCTCCGGCTCAACGTCCCCGAGGCCACCGCCCTCATCGCGGACACCGTGTGCGAGGCCGCGCGGGACGGCCGACGGCTCGCGGAGGCGATCGAGGCCGCGCGGTCGGTGCTCGGGCCGCAGGATGTGCTCCCGGGCGTCGCGGACGTGGTGACCGAGGTCCATGTGGAGGCCGTCTTCGACGACGGCTCCCGGCTGGCCGTCGTGGAGCACCCCATCGCCCCGGATTCCAGCCCCGGGAGCGCGCACCAGCCTCCCGGCGCGCTGCTCCCCGGCCCCCCGCACCAGGACCCCCCGCCCGTCCTCACGCTCACCGTGCGCAACACCGCCGATGTCCCCGTCAGCGTCACCTCCCACTTCCATCTCTTCGAGGCCAACCCCCGGCTGGAGTTCGACCGCGCCGCCGCCTACGGGATGCGGCTGAGCGTCCCGGCGGGCTCCTCCGTCCGGTTCGACCCGGGGGGCACGGCCGAGGTGGGGCTCGTCCCGATCGGCGGTGACCGGGTGGCGATCGGCTTCGCGGGCCTGGTGGACGGCCCGCTGGACGCTCCCGGAGCCAAGGAGGAGGCCCTGCGCCGGGCCGCCGCCTGCGGCTACCGGGGCGCTGTCCCGCCCGGCGGCGCCGGCGGAACCCCCGTACCGCCCGAGACGAACGGCCCGGCCGCTCCCCGACCGGAGGAACGCCGATGAGCGCCCCCATCGACCCCCGTGACTACGCCGCCGTCCACGGCCCCCGCGCCGGGGACCGGGTCGTCCTCGGGGACACCGGGCTGGTCGTCCGGGTGGAGTCGGACTCGCAGTCCTACGGCGACGAGTTCCTCGCGGGCTTCGGCAAGACCGCCCGCGACGGACTCCACCTCAAGGCCGCCGCCGTGCGCGAGACCTGTGACCTCGTCATCAGCAACGTCCTCGTCATCGACGCCGTACAGGGCATCCGCAAGGTCTCCATCGGGGTACGGGAGGGCAGGATCGCCGCCATCGGGCGCGCCGGGAACCCCGACACCCTCGACGGGGTCGACGTCGTCACCGGCACCGGGACCACCATCGTCTCCGGCGAGGGGCTGATCGCCACCGCGGGCGCCGTCGACACCCATGTGCATCTGCTCTCGCCCCGGGTGATGGAGGCGTCGCTGGCCTCCGGTGTCACCACGATCATCGGCCAGGAGTTCGGTCCGGTGTGGGGTGTCGGCGTCAACTCGCCCTGGGCGCTGCGCCACGCCTTCAGCGCCTTCGACGCCTGGCCGGTCAATATCGGCTTCCTCGGCCGCGGTTCCTCCTCGGGCGCCGCGCCGCTGGTGGAGGCGCTCGCCGAGGGCGGTGCCTGCGGGTTCAAGGTGCATGAGGACATGGGCGCCCACACCCGTGCCCTGGACACCGCGCTGCGGGTGGCCGAGGAGTACGACGTCCAGGTCGCCCTGCACAGCGACGGCCTCAACGAGTGCCTCTCCGTGGAGGACACCCTCCGGGTGCTGGAGGGCCGCACCATCCACGCCTTCCATATCGAGGGCTGCGGCGGCGGACACGTACCGAATGTCCTCAAGATGGCCGGGGTGCCCAACGTCATCGGCTCCTCCACCAACCCGACGCTCCCCTTCGGCCGGGACGCCGTCGCCGAGCACTACGGGATGATCGTCTCCGTCCACGATCTGAAGACCGACCTGCCCGGTGACGCGGCCATGGCCCGGGACCGGATCCGCGCCGGGACGATGGGCGCCGAGGACGTCCTCCATGATCTCGGGGCCATCGGCATCACCTCCTCGGACGCCCAGGGCATGGGCCGCGCGGGCGAGACCGTCCGCCGTACCTTCGCCATGGCCGGGAAGATGAAGGCCGAACGCGGCCCGGTGGACGGCGACGGTCCGCACGACGACAACGGCCGGGTGCTGCGCTATGCCGCCAAGCTGACCCTCAACCCCGCCATCGCGCACGGCCTCGCCCATGAGGTCGGCTCCATCGAGGTGGGCAAGCTGGCCGACCTGGTGCTCTGGCGCCCCGAGTTCTTCGGCGCCAAGCCACAGCTCGTGCTGAAGTCCGGCTTCCCCGCGTACGGGGTGACCGGCGACCCCAACGCCGCCACCGACACCTGTGAACCCCTCGTCCTCGGTCCCCAGTTCGGCGGTTACGGCGCGACCGCCGCCGAGATCTCCGTGGCCTTCGTCGCGGGGGCCGCCGTCGATCTCGGCGCCGACGCGATGCCCACCCGGCGCCGCCGGGTCGCCGTCCGGGGCACCCGCGGCATCGGCCCCGCCGACCTGCACCGCAACACCCGGCTGGGCGCGGTCGCCGTGGACGCCCGTACCGGAGGGGTCACCCTCGACGGCGACCCGATCCGCTCCGACCCGGCCGAGACGGTCTCCCTGAACCGCCTCTACTTCCTCTGATGTCCCTCGACCTCCGCTGACAGGAGCCCCATGTTCCGTATGCCGCCCGAGTGGGCGCCCCATGAGCGCACCTGGATGGCCTGGCCGGTCCCCAACACCACCTTCGGCCCCGGTGAGCTGGCCCGGTCCCGCCGCGCCTGGGCGGCCGTGGCCCGTGCCGTACGGCGGTTCGAACCGGTCACGATGGTGGTCCCGCCCGGTGGGACGGAGGAGGCCCGTGCCCTGCTCGGCCCCGAGGTCGAGCTGGTCGAACGGCGGCTGGACGACGCCTGGATGCGCGATATCGGCCCCACCTTCGTCACCGACGGCACCCGGCTGGCCGCCGTCGACTGGGTCTTCAACGGCTGGGGCGCCCAGGAGTGGGCCTCCTGGACCCATGACGCCGCCATCGCCCGCGAGGTCGCGGCGCTGGCCGGTGTCCCCGTCCATCCCTCCCCGCTCACCAACGAGGGCGGCGGGATCCATGTCGACGGCGAGGGCACCGTCCTGCTCACCGAGACCGTGCAGCTCGGCCCCGAGCGCAACCCCGGCTGGACCAGGGAGCGGGTGGAGGCCGAGATCCACGCCCGCCTCGGCACCACCAAGGCCATCTGGCTGCGGCGCGGGCTGACCGCCGACTACCCGCCGCACGGTTACGGCACCCTCGGCCATGTCGACATCGTCGCCGCCTTCGCGGCCCCCGGTGTGATCGTCGCCCACACCCAGCCCGACCCCACCCACCCCGACCACGGCCCCTGCCAGGAGAACGTCGCCTTCCTGCGCGCCCAGACCGACGCCAGGGGACGCCCGGTCGAGGTGGTCGAGGTGCCCGCGCCGACCGCCGTCCGCACCGAGGACGGCGGCTGGGCCGACTACTCGTACATCAACCACTACCTCTGCAACGGCGCGGTGATCCTCTGCGCCTTCGACGACCCTCGCGACGAGGAGGCCGCGGCCGTCTTCCGCGCGCTCCACCCCGGCCGCGAGGTGGTCCTCGTCGACGCCCGTACGCTCTTCGCGGGCGGGGGAGGCATCCACTGCGTCACCCAGCAGCAGCCCGCGCCCGCGTGGCTCCGGCCCTGACGCGGCGTACGGCGGGCGGCGTGGGTACGGCGGGCATGAGCGCGGCGGGCATGAGCGTGACGGACCTGGGCGTGACGGACGGGTGGGCGCCGGACGGGGTGTACAACGGACGGGTGAACATGCCGCTCCCACCCCCCTCCGGCACCGGGGAGGCGGAATGACCCCGCCCACCCGGCGCCGCAACGTCGCGCCGCCCCGCGAGTCCGTCCTCGCCGCCGCCATGGCCACCATCGCCGAGCGCGGGCTCGACGGGCTGACCATGGCGGGACTCGGCCGCGAGGTCGGCATGAGCAGTGGCCACCTCCTCTACTACTTCCGCACCAAGGACGAACTCCTGCTGCGGACCCTGGAGTGGAGCGAGGAACGCCTCGGCGCCCGCCGGGGAGAACTGCTCTCCCGGCAGGACCCCGCCGCCGCCCGGCTGACCGCCTACGCCGAGCTGTACCTCCCCGACGGGCCGCGCGATCCGCACTGGACCCTCTGGCTGGAGGTCTGGCAGCGCTCCCAGAGCGCCGGTGACGACGCCCGCGCCCGCCAGGCCGCCATCGAACGCGCCTGGCACCGCGATCTGGCCGCGCTGCTCGCCGAGGGCGTCTCCCGGGGCGAGTTCCGCCGCCTCGACCCCGACCGCGCCGCCACCCGGCTGCGCGCCCTCCTCGACGGCTTCAGCGTCCATGTCACCGTCGGGCTGCCCGGCCTCACCCGCGCGCACGCCCTCGCCCATCTGGACGAGTTCCTCACCGAGTCGGTCCTGGCGCCGCCCGTCGGCTGAGAGGACCGGCCCCGCCGCGCACCGCCGCGTGACGGCATCCTCGCCGCCACGCTCGGTGCGGTCCAGGGAACGCAACGTACGCAAGTACGCCCGATCGTTGTCGGGTTGACCCTTGTCGGGCCCACCGGGGCGCGGGCACGGTGAGCGTCCATGGGACGAGAGCACTGGAAGAAGATCTGGGTCGGCTCGGCCGGAAACATGGTCGAGTGGTTCGACTGGTTCGTCTACGCGAGCTTCGCCACGTACTTCGCGGGCGCGTTCTTCCCGGAGGGGAACGACACCGCGAAACTCATGAACACGGCGGGCATCTTCGCGGTCGGGTTCTTCATGCGGCCCGTCGGCGGCTGGCTGCTCGGCCGCGTCGGCGACCGCAAGGGCCGCAAAGCCGCCCTGACCCTCACCGTGACCCTGATGTCCGCCTCGGCGCTGCTGATCGCCGTCGCCCCGACCTACTCGGTCGCGGGATACGGCGGCGCCGCCGTCCTGCTGATCGCCCGGCTGCTCCAAGGGCTCTCCGTCGGCGGTGAGTACGCCGCCAGCGCCACCTATCTCACCGAGGCGTCCGCGCCCCAGCACCGGGGCTTCGCCTCCAGCTTCCAGTACGTCTCGATGACGGCCGGTCAGATCCTCGGCCTGGGCCTCCAGATCATCCTCCAGCGCACGATGTCCGATGACACCCTGCACAGCTGGGGCTGGCGGATCCCGTTCATCATCGGCGCCCTCGGCGCGGCCGTCGTCTTCTATCTGCGGCGGAACATGCTGGAGACGGAGGTGTACGAGGAGTCCGCCGACGACACCCCGGCCCATGAGAAGGGCACCATGAAGGCGCTCTGGTCGCACCGGCGCGAGGCGTTCCTGGTCATGGCGCTGACCATGGGCGGGACCGTCGCGTACTACACGTACACCACCTATCTGACGAAGTACCTCTCCAACTCGGCCGGGCTGCCCAAGGAGACCGCCACCCTCGTCTCCTTCTGCGCGCTGATCGTCTTCGCCTGTCTCCAGCCGCTGGCCGGACGGCTCTCCGACCGGGTGGGGCGGCGCCCGTTGCTGATCACCTTCGCGATCGGCTCGACCTTCCTCACCGTGCCGATCATGACGCTGCTCCAGCACGCGGGATCGTTCTGGCCCGCGTTCGGGCTCTCGCTGCTGGCGCTGGTGGTCATCACCGGGTACACCTCGATCAACGCCTGTGTGAAGGCCGAACTCTTCCCGACCGGCGTCCGGGCGCTGGGGGTGGCACTCCCGTACGCCATCGCCAACGCGCTCTTCGGCGGCACGGCCGAGTACGTGGCGCTGTGGTTCAAGGACTCGGGGATCGAGTCCGGCTTCTACTGGTACGTCGCCGGATGCGCGGCGGTCTCGCTGATCGTCTACCTGGCCATGCGCGAGACGCGGGACATCGACCTCAACCGGGTCGGGCGCCGGGAGCCCGCCCCGGGGCGGCCCGAGCGGGAGACGACTCCTCTGAGCTGACGCGGGCTGACACGGGCCGGGCCGGGCGGACGCGGGCCGGGCCGGGCGGACGCGGGCTGACACGGGCCGGCCCGGGCTGAGGAGTGACGGGCGTCCGGCACCGGGCGCCCGTCCTGCCCGTCACGCCCGGTCCCGCCCCGTCCGGCAATGGGTCGACATCTGCCCGGATGGTGAGACCGTACGTCCCGGCGGACACCCCCCTGTGGCAGACTCTGCACCGTGCCTCACTACGCCATGATTATCGGCAGCGAGCGCGCCGGTCCGCAGTGACCGTCCGTACCACCCCGTACGGAACGGCCACCGTGCCCCAGACCCGCGCGCAGACCTCTCGCATCCGCGAGGGGTTTTTTCGTTTCCCGGCCCGACCCCGGAGGGGAAACGGAGGCACGCGAAGATGGGGGCAGTGGATCCAGACATTCCGGGAGCCACTCACCCGACAGGAGCAAGACAGTCATGACCAGTAAGGCCACCGACCAGGCCCCGGCATCCGGCGACGGCCGCCGTGCCGACGACGGCTTCCACGTCTTCGACACCACCCTCCGGGACGGCGCCCAGCGCGAGGGCATCAACCTCACGGTCGCCGACAAGCTGACCATCGCCCGCCACCTCGACGACTTCGGGGTCGCCTTCATCGAGGGCGGCTGGCCGGGGGCCAACCCCCGGGACACCGAGTTCTTCGCGCGCGCCCAGCGGGAGATCACCTTCCGCCACGCCCAGCTGGTGGCCTTCGGCGCCACCCGCCGCGCGGGCGGGCGGGCTGCCGACGACCCCCAGGTCCGCGCGCTGCTGGAGTCCGGCGCCCCCGTGATCACCCTGGTCGCCAAGGCCCATGACCGTCATGTCGAGAAGGCCCTGCGGACCACGCTGGAGGAGAACCTGGAGATGGTGCGGGACACCGTCTCCCACCTCCGGGAGCAGGGCCGCCGGGTCTTCGTCGACGCCGAGCACTTCTTCGACGGCTACCGGGCCAACCCCGAGTACGCCAAGGCCGTGGTGCGTACCGCCGCCGAGGCGGGCGCCGACGTGGTCGTGCTGTGCGACACCAACGGCGGGATGCTGCCCGCCCAGATCCAGGCCGTCGTCGCCACCGTCCTCGCCGACACCGGCGCCCGGCTCGGCATCCACGCCCAGGACGACACGGGCTGCGCCGTGGCCAACACCCTGGCCGCCGTCGACGCGGGCGCCACCCACGTCCAGTGCACCGCCAACGGCTACGGCGAGCGGGTCGGCAACGCCAACCTCTTCCCCGTCGTCGCCGCGCTGGAGCTGAAGTACGGCCAGAAGGTCCTCCCCGAGGGCTCCCTCGCCGAGATGACCCGCATCTCCCACGCCATCGCCGAGGTCGTCAATCTGACGCCCTCCACCCACCAGCCGTACGTCGGCGTCTCGGCCTTCGCCCACAAGGCGGGCCTGCACGCCTCCGCGATCAAGGTCGACCCGGACCTCTACCAGCACATCGACCCCGAGCGGGTCGGCAACACCATGCGGATGCTGGTCTCCGACATGGCGGGCCGCGCCTCGATCGAGCTCAAGGGCAAGGAGCTGGGCGTCGATCTGGGCGGCGACCGCGAACTGGTCGGCCGGGTGGTCGAGCGGGTCAAGGAACGCGAGCTGAAGGGGTACACCTACGAGGCCGCCGACGCCTCCTTCGAGCTGCTGCTGCGCGCCGAGGCCGAGGGCGGCCCGCGCCGGTACTTCCGTACCGAGTCCTGGCGGGCGATCGTCGAGGACCGCCCCGACGGCACCCACGCCAACGAGGCCACGGTCAAGCTCTGGGCCAAGGGCGAGCGCATCGTCGCCACCGCCGAGGGCAACGGCCCGGTCAACGCCCTGGACCGGGCGATGCGGGTGGCGCTGGAGCGCTTCTACCCGCCGCTGGCCAAGCTGGAGCTGGTCGACTACAAGGTCCGGATCCTGGAGGGCCGTCACGGTACGGAGTCCACCACCCGGGTGCTGATCACGACCAGTGACGGTACGGGGGAGTGGTCGACGGTCGGCGTGGCGGAGAACGTGATCGCCGCGTCCTGGCAGGCGCTGGAGGACGCGTACACCTACGGGCTGCTGAAGGCGGGGGTCGCACCGGTCGACTAAACGCCGCCCGGGAGCCGGAGGGCTCTGGCTATGGATATGTGAGGTATGGGGTGATTCGGTAGCGTCGAACCATGACGCCCCGGTCGTTCTCTGTCTGGACAGTTCGCGCGGGTCGCACAGGTCGCACAGGTCGCGCGGGTCGCGCGGGTCGTGTGTGCCGTACGGGCCGTGTGAGTCGTGTGTGTCTGGCCGGCCTGTCCGGACTGCTGCTGGCGCTCCCGGTGTCCCACCCCGGAGCGGCGGCGGAGACGGCCGCGCCCCTGCCGGTGGGGTCCCTGCCGGCGGTGTCCCGGTCGGTGGGGTCTCCGTCGGCGGTGTCCGCGCCGATGGTGTCCGTGCCGACCGTGTCCGCGCCACTGGTGGTCGCGGGCGGCCCCGACGGGGGCGCCGCCGATGCCGTACCGGTGGCGTGGACCGCCGCCGACCGTATCGGCGCCGTGGCCACCACCCCGACGGCCGCCACCGGCCCCGCCGCTGTCGCCGAGGCCTTCGCGCGCGGCCCGGTCTATGTCGACCCCCGGGCCGCCGCGCAGCTCTCCCGCACCGACGCGGACGCGCTCGCCCGGAAGATCCGCGACGCCGACCGCCCCCTCTTCGTCGCGGTGCTGCCCGCCGCCCCCGAGTTCCCGCCGGACACGGTGCTGCGGACGCTGCGCGCCGAGACCGGACGGGCCGGTCTCTACGCCGTACGCCTCGGTGACCGCTTCAACGCGGGCGCCGACGCCCGGGTGCTGCCGACCCCGGCCGTACGGACCCTGGTGGACGATGTCCGTACGCCCCCAGGCGCCGACGCGGCCACCCAGCTCGACAACTTCGCCGACCAGGCACTGCCCCAGATGAACGGCCGCGCCCCCGCCACCTGGGCCCCGCCCAGCGGCAGCGGCGGCCCCGCCAACACGGGCGCGCTCATCGCCTTCGGCGCGGTGCTGGTCGCGGGCGCGATGGGCGCCTACGCGGTGGTGCGCCACAACCGCTCCCGGCGCGAGGCCGGGGAACGTGAGGCGCTCGCCCGGCTGCGCGTGGTCGTGGACGAGGACATCACCGCGTACGGGGAGGAACTCGACCGGCTGGACTTCCATCCGTCGGAGCCGGGCGCCGACGACGCCATGCGGGCCGACTACGAGCGGGCGCTGGACTCCTACGAGCGGGCGAAGTCCCTGATGGCGGCCGCGCGCCACCCCTCGGACGTACGGGAGGTGACCCGGACGATCGAGGACGGCCGCTTCAACCTGGCCGCCCTGGACGCCCGCCGAACCGGCCGTCCGCTCCCCGAGCGCCGCCCGCCGTGCTTCTTCGACCCCCGCCACGGCCCGTCCGTCGCCGACGCCACCTGGACCCCGCCGTCCGGCTCCCCCCGCGAGGTCCCGGTCTGCGCCGCCGACGCCGCCCGGCTGGCCGATGGTCTGCCACCGGAATCCCGCACGGTCGACACCCCCACCGGCCGCCGCCCCTACTGGGACGCGGGCCCGGCCTACGGCCCCTGGGCGGGCGGCTACTTCGCGGGCGGACTGCTGCCCGCCCTGCTCGCGGGGACCCTGCTCGGCGGCGCCCTGTCCTCCCCGGCGTACGGCGCGGACGGCGGCGCCGAGGGCTTCGACGGTTCGTCCAGTGACGGTGGCGGTGGCGGTGGCGGTGGCGGCGGTGGTGACGGTGGCGGATGGGGCGACGGCGGCGGGTGGGGCGGTGACGCGGGTGGGGGTGACTGGGGTGGTGGGGGAGACATGGGGGGCGGAGGTTTCTAGTGATACGTGATCATCTAAGGCGATCACCGCCCACTTGATCTTGTTTATCAGGGGGTCAGCTTCCTGCAACTCCGCAGGTCAAAGCCGTCTGGACCCTTGTCCCGCCTTCATGGCCCCGCTACATTCCGTGTGCCGATCTTTACTGATCGTTTACATCGGGAGAACGGGTCCGGGGAGGACCCGGGGGTGGGGTGAGCTGTGTCCGCACGCCCACGACGGGTGCGTACCCGTGTGGCGCTGATCGTGTCCGCGTTGACGGCGGGGCTGTTGTCCGCCCCGGCCCACGCGGCGTCCACCGCCAGCCCCCCAGGAGGACGTCCGGCATTGCAGAAAGGTTCCGCCAGTGAGCGGGCCAAAGCCACCGGAGCCCCCGTGGAGGTGGTCTCCGAGCGCACCGAGTACAGCCGGACCACCGCCAACCCCGACGGCACCTACACCCTCAGCCAGTCCGTCACCCCCCAGCGGGCGAAGCTGCCCGACGGCACCTGGCGTGAACTCGACACCACCCTGGAACGCCGCCCCGACGGCACCGTCGGCCCCAAGGCCGCCGCCGTCGGACTCGCCTTCTCCGGCGGCGGCGACGGCACACACATGATCCGCCTCTCCGGCGCCAAGGGCTCGGTCACCCTCGGCTGGCCCGGACGGCTGCCCACGCCCACCCTCCAGGGCGACACCGCCACCTACCCGGAAGTCCTCCCCGGGGTCGACCTGCGGCTGACCGCGACCACCGAGGGCTACCACGAGGTTCTCGTCGTCAAGTCGGCCCAGGCCGCCGCCAACCCGGCGCTGGAGCAGGTCACCCTCCCGGTCACCTCGGACGGGCTGACCGTCGCCCCGGGCGAGGGCGGCGGGCTGCGCGCCTTCGACGAGGACGGCAACACCGTCTTCGCCGGGCCGCCGGGGCTGATGTGGGACTCGGCGGGAGGGACGCCAGGGACGCCGACGGGGGCGGTCGCCACGGGAGCGTCGCCCTCCCACACGGCCGAGTCCTCTCGTACGGCCGAGTCCTCTCGTACGGCTCAGTCCTCCCGTACCGCGACGGCGGACGGCACGCCTGCGACACAGGGCACGGCGGCGGCCGAGAACACCGCCCCCGGCAAGGGCGACGCCAGCGCCGAACTGCCCGTACGGGTCGGCGCCGGGACGGTCGCGGTCAGCCCCGACCTCGCCCTGCTGCGCGGCCCCGCGACCGTCTACCCCGTCTATATCGACCCCTCCCTCGGCGTCGGCGTCTCCGCCCGCACGGTCCTGTCCTCCGACGGCGACCGCTTCTGGGACTTCACCGGCGACCTCGGCGTCGGCCGCTGCTACCGCGTCGGCCCCTACTACTGCGACGCCGACCACACCAACCGGATGTACTTCGAGTTCGCCCCCACCGCGCTGGCGGGCAAGCACGTCATCGACGCCACCTTCCGGGCCTACGAGACCTGGTCCTTCTCCTGCACCCCGCACTGGCTCCAGCTCTGGCGCACCGACAACATCTCCTCCGCCACCCGCTGGCCCGGCCCCAAGCAGCTCGACCTGATGGGCGACCGCCAGGTCTCGGCGGGCCGGGGCGACTACTGCACCCCCGCCCAGCCCGACCGCTGGATCGAGTTCAACGACTCCCCTTCGGAACCCGAGGAGAACCTCACCAAGACCGTCCGCTCCTTCGCCGAAGGCGGCTTCAAGCGGCTCACCCTGATGCTGCGCGCCCAGGACGAGGGCAACGCGGACGCCTGGAAGCGGTTCAAGGAGAACGCGGAACTCCAGGTGGTGTACGTACTCAAGCCGGGCGTCCCGACCGACGACGGGGTGATCCCGGGCAACGGTGACGACGAACAGTGCTCCGTCTCCGACCAGACCCCGACGATCGTCACCCGCCCCGACCCGATGCTGCTCACCCGGGTGCGCACCGCGGTCACCCCCAAGCCGGGCCTGGGCGAGCAGGGCTCGCTGCGCTCCCACTTCTGGTACGAGCGGAAGATGCCCGACGGCACCTGGCAGGTGTCCCAGTTCAACATGCCGACCTCGGGCTACCTGGTCAACGGCGACCTCACCGGCAAGCGGCTGCCCGGCGGTGTGGACGGCTCGCTCTACCGGGTGCGCTCGCTGACCCAGTCGTTCTGGACGTACGAGGGCGTGACGACGGCCATCTCGTCCGGGTACCGGCGCTGGTGCTACTTCAGGCTGGACGCGGTGGCGCCGAAGGAGCCGCGGGTGACGGCCGCCTCGGTCTACCAGGAATGCGTCTCCTCCAACGACTGCCCGTCCCTGGGCGGCCCCGGCGTGAAGGGCACCTTCCACTTCCGTCCGAACGTCGCGGACACCGACATCACCCGCTACCGGTGGCGACTGCGGACCCAGCAGGGCGCCCAGCTGGCCAGCGGCGCGACCCCGACCGTCGAGGTACGGCCGACCACGGCCGGGATCCAGGTCCTGGAGGTCGAGGCCATCGACGTCCGCGAGCGGACCAGTGTGCCCACGCTGTTCCGGTTCCGGGTGAGTCCGGCCGAGGGCGCGGTGGGACGCTGGCACTTCAACGACGGCAAGCCGGGCTCCGGCGTGAGCACCGCCGCCGACAGCGCCACCGTCGGCGTCCGCCGCCCGCTCACCCTGCACCAGGGCGCCGGAGTCGCCGACTGGTCCGCCCTCGGGCGCGGCGGGACCGGTGACCACTCGCTCCGGCTCAACGACGATGTGACCGACCCGGCCCAGCAGACCGCGTACGCCAGCACCAGCGCCCCGCCGGTCAACACCCGGGACTCCTTCACCGTCTCCGCCTGGGTCCGGCTCAACGACGACGGCAAGACCCGGGTGATCGCCTCGGCTCCCGGCACCAACACCACCGCGGCCTTCAACCTCTTCTACTCCGGCAGCACGAAGAAGTGGGTCTTCAACCGGGGCGTCACCGACACGGGCACCCCCGCCTACATCAGCTCACTGGCCGACACGGCCAACGCCCCGCTGCGGGTGTGGACCCATGTCGCCGGAGTCTTCGACACCCAGGGCGACACCAGGAACAGCAACGACACCATCCAGCTCTATGTGAACGGCCGCCCGCAGGGCTCCCCGGTCGTCCTGGAGACGGCCAACCCCGACTACATCCCCTGGGCCTCATCGGCCGGGATGAGGGTGGGCGCGTCGAAGGCCGGTGAGCACCTGATGGGCCGGATCGACGAACTCGCCGTCTGGCAGCGCGCGCTCACCGACGACGAGGTGGCGCAGGAGAGCCGGTACGAGGTCAACAGCGTCCCCGCCACGGAACTGGTGGCCTACTGGGACACCGCCTCGGCGGCCAACGGCAAGGTCCCCGAGCTGAGCCCCTACGCGCCCGCCGCCATGGACCTGTCCGCGTCCGGCGCGGTCGCCGACCCGGCCGAGAACGAGGTACGGCTCAACGGCACATCCGGGTTCCTCTCCACCGAAGGCCCGGTGGTGGACGAGACCGGCTCCTTCACGGTGACGGCCGCCGTGAAGCTCGACGGCGACAAACTGCTCACCCTGCCGGTCGGCGGCCGGGCCCATGTGCTGGGGCAGGCCAGCCAGGTCGGGCGGGAGTCGACGTGGGCGATCTGGGTGGAGCGGGTCTCGTCGGCGCCGGACGGGTTCCTGTGGAGGTTCGGCAGGACGACGACGGGTGGGACGGGGACGGTGGTGAACACGGCCTCCACACCGTCGGAGGAGCCCGCCGTGCTCGACACCTGGGTCCAGCTCACCGGGGTCTACGACGCCACCGCCACCACCTTGTCCGGTGTGATCGGACGAACCGAACTGTATGTCGGTGACAGCCCCCAGACCCTGGGCAGTGACGCCGCGTTCGACACCTCCCAGCATGGCGCGGGCGCACTCAGCGCCGGTCGGGGCAGCGCCAAGGGGACCACGGGCCACTACCTGCCGGGTGCGATCCGCGAGGTGCGGGTCTGGACCGGTGCCATGACCTGGGACCAGGTCAGCCAGAAGGTCATGGGAACGCCCGGGGCCGAGTGAAGCAGGGCCGGTCGCCTCCACAGGAGGCGACCGACCCCCACGCCCTGCCCAGCACCACACCGGCCGTGGATCGACGGCCCGGCAGGAACCCCGGTCTCTTATAAACAAAAACGAGCCCCCCAGA
>NZ_JBHVHF010000177.1:0-17021 GCF_042800315.1 Streptomyces sp. NPDC057638 | reverse complement strand
TCCTCACCCTTTTGCCGCACCCCTGGTCCGTGCGCTGCGCCCGCTGGTGCGTGCCGAGGCCACCGCCGAGGCGCCCGGGACCACGATGGACGCGGGCGATCTGGAACAGGCCGTCTGGGTCCGGCTCTTCGAACGGCTCGACGGTTCGGGGCCGCCCCCCGACGCCGCCCGCTGGGTGCGTTCGGCGGTGCGGGCCGAGGCGCGCCGGGCCCGCCGTACCGCCGCCCGGGAGCGCCCGCTGCTCTCCGTACCCTCCGCCGAGCCACCCGCCGACCCGGCCGGTGGACCCGAACGGGCGGCCCTGCGGGCCGAACGGAGTCATGCCCTCTGGGCCGCCGTGGCCCGCACACCAGGGAACTGTCCCCGGCTGCTGGCTGCGATGTTGTCCCCCAGCGACCCCACGTACCGCGAAATCGCAGGAGAGTTGGGAATCTCACAGGGGAGTCTGGGGCCCATGCGTTCCCGTTGCCTGGGATGCCTGCGCAGAATGCTGCCGACAGAGGTTGCGGCTCCCGAGCATGGGGGAATGGAGCGTTAGACAACCACGGGATCAGGTGAGCGGGAGGCATGCGCACATGGGCATGAGCGTGACCATCTCAGCGGCGACGGAGCGGGACGCGGAGCACATCCTCAAGCTCCAGTACCTGTGCTACCAGTCCGAGGCCGAGCTCTACGGCGACTACGCCATCGAGCCCCTCACCCAGTCGCTGGACGATCTGCGCACCGAGATCGGCCAGGGGCACGCCCTGGTCGCCCGCCTCGGCGACGAGGTGATCGCCTCCGTACGCGCTCGTGCCGGGGACGACGGCACGGCCAGGATCTCCAAGCTGATCGTGCACCCCCGGATGCAGCGCCACGGGCTCGGCGGACGGCTGCTGGACGCGATCGAGCGGGAGCTGGCGGCGACCCCGGCCGCGCGCCGGTTCCAGCTCTTCACCGGGCACCGCAGCGAGGGTGAGCTGAGGCTCTACCGCAGCCGTGGGTATGTACCGGTGGCGACGGAGGAGGTCGGGCCCCGGCTGACGGTGGTCACCCTGGTCAAGGAGTCCCCCGCGACCGCGTACACCACCAGCGCCTGAGGCGGGACGCGTCCCGCCGGGCCCGTGCCCGCCCCGACCACCGGGGGCCGGGCCCATGGCGCGGCACCGGGGCGGTGCCGGTGGTCCGATGGATCGTGCCGGGCTCGCGTGCCGGGTCCAGCGGGCGGGCTCTCCCCAGCGCGGCGGACGGGCCCTATCCGGCGCGCCGGGCCCGGCGCAGCCAGAGCATTCCGGTGACCGGCAGCAGGACCGGGATGAAGAGGTAGCCCATCCCGTACTCCGACCAGACGGTGGAGTCGGGGAACGCGCCCGGGTCGAGCACCGTCCAGGTCCCCACGATCAGCACACCCGCCAGCTCCGCGGCGCAGCACACCAGCGCCGCCCGGCGGGCGGCCTCCCCGCCCCGCACCAGCGTGTAGGTGATGAAGGCGTAGACCACGGCGGCGACCGCCGAGAGGACATGCGCCAGGGGAGCGCTGCCGAAGTCGGTGATGATCTGGTAGGCCGAGCGGGAGACCGCGCCGACCGACATCACCCCGTAGAGCCAGAGCAGCAGCACCCCGGGCCCGCGCACCAGCGCGGTGCTCTCGGCGCGGGTCCGCTCGGCGCGGGTCCGCTCGGCGGTGGACTCAGTGGTGGACTCGGCCATGGTCAGCCTCCCCAGATGTCGTAGAGCCGGACTTCGAGGACGGCGAGGACCACGGCGCCCGCCGCGACGGTGGCCGATCCCCAGCGGGAGCGTTCGACGAGCGAGAGGAAGGCGGCGGCGGGGACCGTGAACAGCGCGCCGATGAGATAGACGACGAAGGTGGTCGCGCCCTCGTGCGGCTCGCCGCCGTCGGCCAGCTTCACCACGCCCACCACGAGCTGGGCCAGGGCCAGCACCGTCACCACGGCCATGCCGATGAAGTGCCAGTCCTTGGTCGGCTGGTCCCGGAGGGCCGCGAGACCGCACCAGGCGGCGAGGGCGAGCGCGGCCACCGAGACCGTGATCGTCAGGGCGTCAAGCATGGTCCCGAGCGTATTACGCGCGGCCGCCCCCGCCGCGCGCGCCCCCGCCGCCCGTGCCTGTCAGCCCTCGTCACCCTGGTAGCCCTCGTCACCCTGGTCCGCGACCCCGCACCGCCCCGGCCGCCCGTGCCTGTCACCGCCGTGCCCGCCCCCGCCGCCGTGGCCTTGGCCACAACGCCGCATCCATGGACCCCGCGTCCCTCCCCGCCGACGGAGGCATCACCGCAGGTCATACCGGTTCCCCAGCAGCGGAGAGTGATAGATCGCCATAGCGACACTGTCCGCTATTCGGACAGGCGTGATCGCCTCATATGACCATCTGCTTTACTTGCCGCCATGACCACGACGAGCAGCCGCACCCTTGCGACCGAGGCGATGAAGACGCCCGGTGCTCGTTGTATGTGTCGAATGTGCGCCTTCTGAGGGTCCCCGCCTGTACCTCACGCCCCGAAGTGAGACCGCGCGGCCTGCGTGTCCGCCCCGCCGGACCGCCGCCCCCCGCCCCGAGGCGGAGGAGCGTGCCGCGGCCCGGACGCCCATCCGTATCCGTAACGGACCCGTCAGCTTCTGCCCGAACACGACAGAACACGACGGACCACGACGGAAACACGACGGAACACCCCCGTCGGCACGGATGAGGGCCCGGCGCCGAGACGACAGAAACTCCCGAAGACGAACGCCCCGTGAACGGCGAAGCCCCTTTGCCGTGCACTCGACAGTGACGGACATCCCCAGTGATCACCACAACGGGCCTCACCAAGGTCTACCGCTCGCGAGGACGCGAGATCACCGCCCTGGACGGCGTCGACCTCCATGTGGCCGAGGGCGAGGTGTACGGCGTCATCGGCCAGAGCGGCGCGGGCAAGTCCTCCCTCATCCGCTGCGTCAACCTCCTCGAACGCCCCACCTCGGGCACCGTGACCGTGGACGGCCAGGACCTGACCGCACTGGCCGGACGCGGCCCGCGCGCCGGACGTGAGCTGCGCGCCGCCCGCACCCGGGTCGGGATGGTCTTCCAGCACTTCAACCTGCTCTCCTCGCGCACCGTGCGGGACAACGTCGAGCTGCCGCTGGAGATCCTCGGCCTCTCCGGCCAGGAGCGCACCCGCAAGGCGCTCGACCTCCTCGACCTGGTGGGCCTCGCCGACAAGGCGAAGTCCTACCCGGGCCAGCTCTCCGGCGGGCAGAAGCAGCGCGTCGGCATCGCGCGCGCCCTCGCCGGGGACCCCAAGGTCCTCCTCTCCGACGAGGCGACCAGCGCCCTCGACCCGGAGACCACCCGCTCCATCCTGGAACTGCTGCGCGACCTCAACCGCCGCCTCGGGCTGACCGTCCTGCTCATCACGCACGAGATGGACGTCGTCAAGACGGTCTGCGACTCGGCCGCGCTGATGGAGCAGGGCCGGATCGTGGAGTCCGGCACGGTCGCCGAACTGCTGGCGACCCCGGGCTCCGCCCTGGCCTCCGCGCTCTTCCCGGTCAGTGGTGAGCCCTCCGCCGAGCGGAGCACGGTCGTGGACGTCACCTTCCACGGCGACGCCGCCACCCAGCCCGTGATCTCCCAGCTCTCCCGTACGTACAACATCGACATCTCGATCCTCGGCGCCGCGATGGACACCGTCGGCGGCAAGCAGGTCGGCCGGATGCGGATCGAGCTGCCCGGCGGCTACGACGAGAACGTGGTGCCCATCGGCTTCCTGCGCGAGCAGGGCCTTCAGATCGACGTCGTCAACCCCGCCACCGCCGCCGCTCCGGCCGTCACCGTGGCCAAGGAAGGTGCCCTGTGACCTGGTCGGAGATGGCTCCGCTGCTGGAGCAGGCGTGTTGGGACACGCTGTACATGGTCGGCTGGTCCACCCTGGTCACGGTCGTGGCCGGACTGCCGCTCGGCATCGTCCTCGTCCTCACCGACAAGGGCGGACTGCTCGCCAACGCGGTCGCCAGCAAGGTGATCGGGCAGATCGTCAACATCACCCGGTCGATGCCGTTCATCGTCCTCCTGGTGGCGCTGATGCCGCTCACCAAGGCGATCACCGGCACCACCATCGACCGCGAGGGCGCGATCGTGCCGCTCGCCATCGGCGCCATCCCGTTCTTCGCCCGGCTGGTGGAGACCTCGGTCCGCGAGGTGGACCGCGGGCTCGTCGAGGCCGTGCAGTCCATGGGCGGCTCGACCTGGACCGTCGTACGGAAGGTCTTCGTCCCGGAGTCCATGCCGTCGCTGGTCGCCAGCGCCACCACCACCGTGATCGCGCTCATCGGCTACTCGGCCATGGCGGGCATGGTCGGCGCGGGCGGCCTCGGCGACATCGCCATCCGCTACGGCTACCAGCGGTTCGACTCCCAGCTGATGTGGGTCACCGTCGGCGTCCTGGCCGTCATGATCGCCGTGCTTCAGTTCGCCGGGGACTACACCGCCCGCCGGCTGCACCGGCGCGGACAGGGCGCGGCACCCCGGCTGAGGCTGCTGCGGGCCGGCGCCGCGAACGCGACCGCCACCGCGGGCGCCGCCACGGCCACCGGCACCCCCGTCATCGCCGAGCGCCCCAAGGCCGACACCCCCTGAGACCTCCCCTCTGACCCGACCACGGGTCGCACCATCGCACCACCCATGGAGAAAGGCACTTTTCGTGCGTAAGACCACCAAGATCACCACCGCCGCCCTCGCCGTCGGAGCCCTCACCTTCGGGCTCACCGCCTGCGGCTCCGACAAGGACTCCGCCAAGGCGGACCCCGACTCCCCGCTCGTCGTCGCCGCCAGCTCCGTCCCGCACGCCCAGATCCTGGGCTTCGTCAAGGACAAGCTGGCCGCGAAGGAGGACCTCAAGCTGGAGGTCAAGGAGTTCACCGACTACGTGACGCCGAACACGGCGACCCAGAGCGGTGAGGTGGGTGCGAACTACTTCCAGCACAAGCCCTACCTGGACGACTTCAACAAGAAGAACAAGACGACGATCGTCCCCGTCGCCACGGTCCACCTGGAGCCGCTCGGCCTCTACTCCAAGAAGATCGAGAAGCTCGCCGACCTGAAGAACGGCGCCACCGTCGCCCTTCCCAACGACACCACCAACGAGGCCCGCGCCCTCAAGCTCCTCGCCGAGAACGGGCTCATCACCCTCAAGCCGGACGCGGGCGCCGACGCCACGCCCAAGGACATCGCCGAGAACCCGAAGAAGCTCACCTTCAAGGAGCTGGAGGCGGCGCAGCTGCCGCGTTCCCTCGGTGACGTCGACGCGGCCGTGATCAACGGCAACTACGCCGTCGAGGCCAAGCTCAGCCCCGCGAAGGACTCGCTGGCCCTCGAAGCCGCCGCGAACAACCCGTACGGCAACTTCCTCGCCGTCAAGGAGGGCAACGAGAAGGACCCGCGCGTCGCCAAGCTCGCCAAGCTCCTGACCTCGCCCGAGGTGAAGAAGTTCATCGAGGACGAGTACGACGGCTCGGTGATCCCGGCCTTCTGAGCCGACCCGCAGGCCCGACGGGCCGGGCCCCGCACTCCTCGGAGGGCGGGGCCCGCCGCGCGCCCCACCCCTGTGGTGCGGCCCGCCCGGCGCATGCTGCATGCTGGGGCCCCGGCGCGGAAGTTGCCGGTACGGGTTCCCCCCGCCCACAGCAGGCCCCTGGTTTACGGAGCGGCGCATGAAGACCACCTTCCCGGACGTGTCGATCAGCACGGAGCGGTTGGTGCTGCGCCCCTACGAGGAGTCCGACATCCCGGCGTACGCCGACATGATGAACGACGAGCAGATCACGGCCTGGACCCCGGCACCGCATCCGTACACCGCCGACCACGCCCGCGCCTGGGTCCACACGGCGTCCCGCGCCGAGCGTACGGAGGGCCGGGGCATCGCCCTGGCCGTCACCGAGTTCCTCACCCAGCGCCTGGTCGGCGGCGTCCAGCTGCACAGCACCGACTGGCGCACCCGCGCCACCCAGGCGTCGTATGTCACGGCGCCCTGGGCGCGGGGCGAGGGATACGCCACGGAGTCGGTGCTCGCCGTCGCCCGCTGGCTCTTCCACGACCAGGGCTTCGAGCGCCTGGAACTGCGCACCGCCGCCGACAACACCGCCTCCCAGCAGGTGGCGCAGAAGATCGGCGGTATCAGCGAAGGCGTCCTGCGCAACGCGTGGATAGCGCGCGTCCCGACGGACGAGGGCACCTGGACCGAGGCCCGTACCGATCTGATCGTCTGGAGCCTGCTCCCCGAGGACCTGGAGGGCGCCACGGACCAGATGGACGAGTTCGGCTACGCCTCCTTCACCGAACTCCCCTGACGCGCGAGCGCGATGGGCGCGCCCGCGCCAGGTAACCTCACCCTGCCAGCCCCAGCACCCCACCCGCGACACCACCAGGGAGACGACGAAACGATGGCCGACCGCGTCACGGTGATCGGCTGGGACGGCTCGCCCCTCACCACCGCGGCCCGGTCAGCCCTCTCCGCCGCCACGCTCGTGGCCGGAGCCCCGCACCACCTCGCGCTCCCCGAGGTCCCCCCGACCGCCGAACGCATCCGCCTCGGCAGCGTCGAACTCGCCGCCCGCGCCATCGCCCGCCACCGGGGCAGCCCCGTCGTCCTCGCCGACGGCGACCCCGGCTACTTCGGCGTCGTCCGCACCCTGCGCGCGCCCGAGTACGGCCTTGAGGTCGAGGTCGTCCCCGCCGTCTCCAGCGTCGCCGCCGCCTTCGCCCGCGCCGCGATGCCCTGGGACGACGCCCAGGTCGTCGTCGCCCACCCCCGTACGCTGCGCCGCGCCGTCAACGTCTGCCGCGCCCACCCCAAGGTCGCCGTGCTGACCTCGCCGGGCGCGGGCCCCGCCGAGCTGGCGCTGCTCCTCGAAGGCGTGCACCGTACCTTCGTCATCTGCGAGGAACTCGGTACGGCACGGGAGCAGGTCACCGTACTGACCTCGGACAAGGCCGCCGACCACTTCTGGCGCGACCCCAATGTCGTGATCGCCATCGGCGGCTCCCCCGGCCACACCGTGTCGGGCCCGGGCTGGGCCGGTGCCCGCGAGTCCGGCTATCCGGGGCCGGTACGGGGGTGGGCGCTGCCCACCACCGACCCGGCGCCCGGCGACCCGGCGGCGAACGGCCCGCGCGCGGGCGAGTCCGCTTCGGTGCGGGCCGCCCAACTCGCCCGCCTCGGCCCCCGCCTGGGCGACCTGGTCTGGGACATCGGCTCCGGCGGCGGGGCCCTGGCCGCGGAGGCCGCCCGGTTCGGCGCCGCGGTGATCGCGGTCGACCAGGACCAGTCCGCGTGTGTCCGCACCGACGCCCACGCCCGCCGGGCGGGCGTACAGCTCCAGGTCATCCACGGCCGGGCGCCCCAGGTACTCGAACGCCTCCCCGAACCCGATGTCGTACGCGTCGGTGGCGGCGGTGTCGAGGTGGTCCGCGCCTGTGCCGACCGCCGCCCCGAGCGCATCGTCGCGCACGCCTCGTCACGTGATGAGGCCGAGGCCATCGGAGCCGCTCTGACCAGCGGTGGATACACCGTTGAGTGCTCTCTGCTCCAGTCGGTGGAACTCGATCCGGGCGACTGGCAAGAGCGCGAACGTTCCGTCGCCTTCCTTCTCTCCGGCCGCCGCCCCGACCGCGCCCCGTGATCCTCATATCGAACAACCCGAGGTAGGCTGGCCGATCGTTGTACCGCCCCCGGGGGGGTGCGCGCCCGCTGCTCGGAGGCTCCCACGAGGGCCCGAAAAGCGGTGCCGCTCCGGCCAGGGTGTGTGGTACGCCGACATAGCCGGGCACGCGCAACGTGGCGCAGCCCACAGTGGACCGTGGCGGATCTCCCTGCCAGGGCCGCGAACGGCCGCGAGAATGCTGGGAGTCCGTGAGGCGATCGTGCCGCGCGGCGCACGCGCTCGTTCTCCTTGACGGGCGCCGGGTGTGCCGCGATCGGGCGCTCCGGTGACGGGCGAAGGATCACAATCGATGGGCGAGGGGTACGCATGACTGACACCGGCCAGGTCCCGGGCGAGGGGCAGCCGGAGAACGCAGGCGTGGTGGAGCCGCAGCCGGGTGCGCCCGGTGCTGAGGCGTACACCTTCCTGGACCCCTCCGAGGCCGCACCCGAAGAGGACGATCTGCTGCTGATGCCCGGCGCCCAGGGGGCGTGGAGCGATCCACAGACGCATATGCAGACGCCTCCCGCCGGGGTCCCGGTTCCGCCGCAGTTCTCCCAGCTTCCCCCGCCCCCCCCGGTGCCCCTCGGCGCCCCGGACCTCGTCGGTACGGAGGCTTCCGCCGTGCCCACGGCCCCGGGCGCGCCCGCGCCGGGCCCGGAGTGGACGGGGCAGCCCGTGACACCGCTCGCGGAGGGCCAGGTACCGGCGGGGGAGTTCACCACCCCCGTTCCGGTGGCCACCGCTCCGGTGGCGCCCCGCCCGCTGCACCTGGGGCCGCAGGTGCCCGACAGCACGGGTGGTGTGGTGCGTTCGCTCGCCGACCGCGGACCGGCCGAGAGCGTCGCGCAGCCCGCGCCCCCCGTCCCGGCTCCGGTTCCCGCCCCGGTGGCTCCCCCGGCGGTCCAGGCCGCTCCGGTCGCCCCGGTGGCGCCCGAGCCCACCGCCGCCGAGACCACCGCGCCCGCCGTAGCCCCTGTCGACATCCCGGTCCCGGCCACCGCGCCCGCCGGGACCGCCGGGACCGCGAGCGGCGCGGGTCCCGCCCAGGAGCAGCCGGGCGCCACCGCTCCCGGACCCGGCCAGATCCCGCCCCAGCCGGGCCCCCAGCACAGCGCCATGACGCTGCCGGGCCCGCAGCTCGGTCATATCCCGGCCCAGCCGGGGATGCCGGGCGCCGCCGTGCCACCGCTGCCGGGGCCCCAGTTGGGGGAGATCCCGCCGCAGCCGGGCGCGCCCTGGGGGCCGTCGACCGCGCAGCCCACAGCAGCAGAAACGGTCGTCCCCGCACCGGTCGTCCCGGCACCGGCCGCGCTGGAGCAGCCCACGGCGGAACAGACCGCCCCGGAGGCTCCCGCCGCTCCGGAGCCCGCCGCGCAGACGGTCGCCGCCGCCGCGCCCGCGGTGGCCGAACCGACCGCGCCCCCGGCTCCTCAGGCCGAGGCCGCCGAGGCCGCCGCGCCTGCCGAAGCGCCCGCTGAACCCCCAGTTCCGGCCGAAGCCCCCGCGCCCGCCGAGCCGGTGGAGTCAGCCGCCGCGCAGACCCTCCCGGCCGCGCCCGAACCCGCCCCCGCCGAACCCGCCCCGGCCGTCAGCGCTCCGGAGCCGGTCCCCCCGGCCCCGGTCACGCCCGAGGCCCCCCCGGTCGAGAGTGGCCAGGCCGCCGCGCCGGTCCAGACCGCCGTCCCGCCGGTCGCCGAGGCCCCGGCGCGGCCCGCCCCCGAGGCGACCCCGGAAGCGGCGCCGACACCCGAGCAGGCCGCCGGGCCCACCGAACCCGCCACAGAGCCGGTTCAGGTTCAGGAGCCGGAGCCGGTCCAGGAACCGGAACAGGCTCCGCAGGCCGCCCCCCAGCCCCCCGCCGCGCCGGAGCCCCTCGCGCCGGTCACCCCCGTGGAGACGGTGGCGACCCCCGAGACGGCTCCGCGGCCGTCCGCGCCGAGCGCCGATCCGGTCCCGGCCGAGGCCGCCGAGGCCCCCGCGCCCGCCGCCCAGGTCCCGCAGGCACCGGCCGCGGAACCGACCGAGCGGCAGGCCCCCGAGCAGCAGGCCGACCCGGCGCCCGAACCGGCCGCCGCCGCACAGCCCGAGCCGGACGCCCCGGTCGCGACGGAAGCACCCGTGTCACCCGTAGCACCCGAGCTGCCCGAAGCACCCGAGGTGCCCGAAGCACCCGAGGTGCCTGAGACGCCCGTCGCCCCTCCCACCCCCGTATCCGAGACCACCACCGAACCGAACCCCGCAGTGAGCACCGACAGCACCCTTGAGCCGACCACACCGGCCGCCGCGACCGACGCCGTGACCCCCGAGGCCACCATCGGAGCGCCCGCCGCAGGCACCGACGCCCCCGCCCCGACCGCGACGGACGCGACGCCCGACGCGACAACGGACGAGACAGCGGACGCGACACCAGTCCCGGTGACGGACGCGACGCCCGACCCGGACACCGGCACCGACCCGGACACCGGCACCGACACGACCACGGAGTCCGAGACCGACATGGTCACGGTCACCGACACGCCCCCGGCCACCGACGCGGCCCCGGAGCCCGAGGCGGACCGCAAGCCCCCCGCCCCCGCCTTCGACGACGCCGAGCGCGAGGCCGTGCTGAGGGTGATGCGCGAGCGGCGCGACATCCGCAACGGCTTCCGGGACGACCCCATCCCGCACGAGGTGCTGCTGCGGGTGCTGGAGGCCGCGCACACCGCCCCGAGCGTCGGCCACTCGCAGCCGTGGGACTTCGTCGTCATCCGCTCGGCGGAGACCCGGCAGACCATGCACGAGCTGGCACAGCGCCAGCGCGACGCCTACGCCAAATCGCTGCCGAAGGGCCGGGCGAAGCAGTTCAAGGAACTGAAGATCGAGGCGATCCTCGAAACCCCGGTCAACATCGTCGTCACCGCCGACCCCACCCGGGGCGGCCGCCACACCCTCGGCCGCCACACCCAGCCGCAGATGGCGCCGTACTCCTCCGCGCTCGCCGTGGAGAACCTCTGGCTCGCCGCGCGCGCCGAGGGCCTGGGCGTCGGCTGGGTGAGTTTCTTCGACGAGCGGGAGATGGTCCGGGCGCTGGGTCTGCCCGAGCACCTGGAGGTCGTGGCGTACCTGTGTGTCGGGTATGTCGACGAGTTCCCGCAGGAGCCCGAGCTGGCACAGGCGGGCTGGTCGAAGCGGCGCCCGCTGTCCTGGGTCGTCCACGAGGAGACCTACGGCCGCCGGGCCCTGCCCGGCGAGGAGCCGCACGACCTGCTCCAGGAGACCGTGGCCAATATCCGCCCGCTGGACGCCAAGGCGCTCGGCGAGGCGTGGGAGCGGCAGAAGCGGATGACGAAGCCCGCGGGTGCCCTCGGCATGCTGGAGATCATCTCCGCGCAGCTCTGCGGGCTCTCCCGGATGTGCCCGCCGCCGATCCCGGAGCCCGCCGCGGTCGCGATCTTCGCGGGCGACCACGGGGTGCACGCCCAGGGCGTCACGGCGTGGCCGCAGGAGGTCACCGGCCAGATGGTCGCCAACTTCCTCGGCGGCGGAGCGGTCTGCAACGCCTTCGCCAACCAGGTCGGCGCCGAGGTCTGTGTGATCGACGTGGGCGTCGCCTCCGAGCTGCCCCGGACGGCGGGTCTGCTGCCGCGCAAGGTCCGCGCGGGTACCGGTGACTTCACCACCGGTCCGGCGCTCACCCGGGACGAGGTGCTCTCGGCGATCGAGGTCGGCATCGAGACCGCCCGGGATCTGGTGGCGGCGGGCAACAAGGTCCTGATCACCGGCGAGATGGGTATCGCGAACACCACCGTCTCCGCCGCGCTGATCTGCGTCTACACCGGCACCGACCCGGCGGAGATCACCGGCAGGGGCACCGGCATCAGCGATGAGATGCACGCCCGCAAGGTCGATGTCGTCCGCCGTGGTCTGGAGTTCCACGAGCCGGACCCGGCCGACCCGGTCGGTGTCCTCGCCGCCCTCGGCGGCCTGGAGCACGCGGCCATGGTGGGTCTGATCCTCGGTGGTGCCTCCCTGCGCACCCCGGTGATCCTGGACGGTGTCTCCGCCGGTGCCGCCGCGCTGCTCGCCCGCGCCGTCGCGCCCGAGGCGCTGGCCGCGTGCATAGCGGGCCACCGCAGCGCCGAGCCGGGCCATGTGGCCGCGCTCAACAAGCTCGGTCTGCGTCCCCTGGTCGATCTGGACCTGCGCCTCGGCGAGGGTACGGGAGCGCTGCTGGCCCTTCCGGTGGTCCAGAGCGCGGCACGGGCGATGCACGAGGTGGCGACGTTCGACTCGGCGGGCGTCACCGAGAAGTAGCCCCGTACGGCCCACGGGCCCCGGCCTCGTCGCAGGGGGCCGGGGCCCGTACGCCGTACACCACCGGACCGCACGCACCGGGGCATCCGTCCCGTACCGCGCGACACGGCGCGGACCCGGCGCCGGACGGCTGAGCACCATCCGCGGTGACACCGCCCGGCCCACCCGGCCTCGGCCGGGACCCCGCCCGCACCCCTTCCCCCCACGGCTTAAGGTGTCCCCACCAGCCACTTCGCCCGCCGAGGAGTTCCACCACCATGGCCGAGCAGACCCCCGAGCGGGCCTACCCCTCCCCGGACGCCTCCGATCACTCCGCCTATCCCGTCGGCCTCCGGCTCTCCGGCCGCCGCGTGATCGTCGTCGGCGGTGGCCAGGTCGCCCAGCGGCGGCTGCCCGCCCTGATCGCCGCGGGCGCGGACATCGTCCTCATCTCGCCCTCCGCCACTCCGTCGGTCGAGGCGATGGCGAACGCCGGGGAGCTCCGCTGGGAGCGCCGCCGCTACACCGAGGGCGACCTCGACGGCGCCTGGTACGTCCTGGTGGCGACCGCCGACACCGAGGCCAACGAGCGCGTCTCCGCCGAGGCCGAACGCGCCCGCGTCTGGTGCGTCCGCTCCGACGACGCCCTGGCCGCCACCGCCTGGACCCCGGCCACCGGACGCTCCGCCGGGGTCACGGTCGCGGTCCTCACCGGCCGGGACCCCCGCCGCTCCGCCGCCGTCCGGGACGCGGTCGTCGACGGACTGCGCGACGGTTCGATCGCGGCCCGCCCGTACCGTACGAAGTCCCCCAGCGTCGCCCTCGTCGGCGGCGGCCCCGGCGACCCCGATCTGATCACCGTCCGGGGCCGCAGGCTCCTCGCGGAGGCGGATGTGGTCATCGCCGACCGGCTCGGCCCCCGTGACCTGCTGGACGAACTCCCCGACCAGGTCGAGGTGATCGACGCGGCAAAGATCCCCTACGGCCGTTTCATGGCCCAGGAGGCGATCAACAACGCCCTGATCGAGCACGCGCGGGCGGGCAAGGCGGTCGTGCGGCTCAAGGGCGGGGACCCGTTCGTCTTCGGGCGCGGCATGGAGGAGGTCCAGGCGCTCGCCGAGGCGGGCATCGCCTGCACCGTCGTTCCCGGGATCTCCAGCTCCATCAGCGTGCCGGGCGCGGTCGGCATCCCGGTCACCCACCGAGGCGTCGCCCATGAGTTCACCGTGGTCAGCGGCCATGTCGCGCCGGACGACGAGCGCTCCCTGGTCGACTGGGGGGCCCTGGCCGCCCTGCGCGGCACGATCGTGATCCTGATGGGCGTCGACAAGATAGCCGCCATCGCCCGCGCCCTGGTGGCGGGCGGACGCGACCCGCGCACCCCGGTCGCCCTGGTCCAGGAGGGCACCACCGCCGCCCAGCGCCGGGTGGACGCGACCCTGGAGACGGTGGGGGAGACCGTGACCGCCGAGGGGATCCGGCCCCCGGCCGTGATCGTCGTCGGTCCCGTGGTGGCCCTGGGCTCCGACGCCTGAGCAACCCCACCGCGACCAGGAGAGCAGCAGGAGAGACCGTGGCAGAGATCATCACCATCGAGGACCCCGACGACGCCCGGCTGGGCGACTACACCGGCCTGACCGACGTCGAGCTGCGGCGCCGCCGCGAGCCCGCCGAGGGGCTGTTCATCGCCGAGGGCGAGAAGGTCATCCGGCGGGCCGTGGACGCCGGGTACGGGATGCGGTCGATGCTGCTCTCCGCCAAGTGGGTGGACGCCCTGCGGGACGTCATCGACGCCTCCGAGGCCCCGGTCTATGTGGTCACCCCCGACCTCGCCGAGCGGGTCACCGGCTACCACGTGCACCGGGGCGCGCTCGCCTCGATGCACCGCGAGCCCCTGCCTGGCCCGGCCGAACTGCTGGCGGGCGCCCGCCGGGTCGCGGTCATGGAGGCCGTGAACGACCACACCAACATCGGGGCCATCTTCCGCAGCGCCGCCGCCCTCGGCATGGACGCCGTGCTGCTCTCACCGGACTGCGCGGATCCGCTGTACCGGCGTTCCGTGAAGGTCTCCATGGGCGCGGTCTTCTCGGTGCCCTACGCCCGGCTGGAGCGCTGGCCCCACGATCTGGACACGGTCCGGGACGCGGGCTTCCGGCTGCTCGCCCTCACCCCCGCCGAACGCGCGGTCTCCCTGGACGAGGCCGCCCCCCACACCCTGGACCGGGTCGCCCTGATGCTCGGCGCCGAGGGCGACGGCCTGTCCGCGCGCGCCCTGGGCGCCGCCGACACCTGGGTCCGTATCCCCATGGCCCACGGCGTGGACTCGCTCAACGTCGGTGCCGCCGCCGCGGTCGCCTTCTACGCGGTCACCGCGGGCCGCCCGGTCGCGGACGGCTGACCCTCACGTACCGCGTCCCGCGACGACCCCTCAGATCTGCTGTGCCAGCGCGATGCTGAGGGCGACCACCAGCGTCACCACACAGAAGACGAAGATCCGCTGCCGCAGCAGCCGGGGATTGGCGGGCCGCCGTACGGCCGTCGCCACCGTCCGCACCCCGGACCTGCCCCCGGCCCCGCTCCGTGGCCGCGGCGCCCCCTGGGAGCCGGTACGGGAGGTTCCGGGCCGACCGGGAGCGGAGCGTCCGGCACCCGGCCGGCCGCCACCGCCACGCCGCTCGGGCCTGCCGGAGGGCTCGGGCCGCCCGGCCGCCTCCGGCCGGTCGGCGCGCTCCATCCGCTCCGTACGCTCCAGCCGCCCCGAGTGGCGTGCCGTGGGCCGCTCCGCCTCCAGCCGGTCCCGCTCCATCCGCTCCGCGCGTTCCCGGGGGACGGCCGGACGGACGTCGTTGAGACCCTGCGCCTCGCGCGCCGCGATCTCCTTGAGCCGCATGGAGAGCTGGAGCGTGCTGGGACGCTCCTCGGGATCCTTCGCCAGACAGGCCCGCAGCAGCGGGGCGAGCGCGTCGGGCACCCCGTGCAGCTGGGGCTCCTCGTGGACGACGCGGTAGAGCATCACCTCGGAGCTGCCGTGCCCGAACGGCGAGTCCCCGGTCGCCGCGTACGCCAGCGTGGCGCCCAGCGAGAAGACGTCCGTGGCGGGGGTGACGGCCACGCCCCGCACCTGCTCGGGCGCGAGGAAGCCGGGCGAGCCCACCGCCGTACCGACATGGGTGAGGGTGCTGGCGCCGGTGGCCCAGGCGATGCCGAAGTCGATGATGCGCGGGCCTTTGGGGGAGAGCAGGATGTTCGACGGCTTGAGGTCCCGGTGGACCACACCGGCCTCATGGACCGCGACGAGCCCCTCGGAGAGCGCGGCCCCGATCGCGGCCACGTCGGCGGCGAGCAGCCCGCCGCCCTCGGCGACCTTGTCGTGCAGGGACGGACCCGGTACGTACTGGGTCGCGAACCACGGGCGGTCCGCCTCCAGGTCCGCCGCCACCAGCCGGGCGGTGCAGCCGCCCCGGATCCGCCGCGCCGCCGACACCTCCCGGGCGAACCGCGAACGGAACTCCTGGTCCTCGGCGAGATCGGGCCGGATCACCTTGAGCGCGACCCGCTGCCCCCGCCGGTCGGAACCGAGGTAGACGACGCCCATCCCGCCCGCGCCGAGCCGCCGGTGCAGCCGGAACGAGCCGACGACACGCGGGTCCTCGCGCCGGAGCCGCATCATCGCCATGTCCGTCCCCTATACCTAGCGGTGGGAAGACCCCACGGCTACCTCGCGGTGGGGAGCGCCCCACCCCTGCCTCGGTGGCGGGGAAGCCCCCGCCACCCTGTCCCGCCGGTGGTGGCCCACCGCCGGTGTGTCCCGCCCGCGGTGGAGCCGCGGCGGTCTCCTCCCTCGTCCGGGAGGACGACCCCCGGCCGGTGGCATCGCCCCCGTGGTGGGGAGGACCCCACCGCCACCGGTACGGCCGCGCGGTCGGAAGTGAGCCCCGGCCAGCCGGGTGCTGATCGTCCGTTTTCGCCGTGGCACAGCTTACGTACCCCCGCCCCGGTGCGCTCATAGGCCGCGCCCTCGCCGTCCGGTGGATTGTCAGTGCCGGGTGGGAGACTTGAGAAGTGGCCGGGGGAGAGCGGATCCGTTCCCCCGGTTCCGTTCGCGTTCTCAACGGACCGTCGGTGAAGGGGGATTGGATCGGTGAAGGGTGATCGCGTCGAGATAGTGGTGGACGCCGGGGACACCACTCGTACCTATGAAGTCGTGGCAAGCCGGGCGGGCCGCCGGGTGGAGACAGCGGTGCGCCGGGGAGTGGTGGAAGTGAGCGAAGTCACCCGTGGTGGTTCGGTGGTCAGGACCGCCCGCTTTATGGCCGCCCGGGTGCTGGCCTTGGTGGAGCAGCCGGTCCCCCGGGCGGAGGCGGCGGAGCGCCCCCTCCGGGAAGACCCTCATACCTAGGTCCACATCTCCACCCAGGGGAGTACACGGAGGGACGACGGCTCATCCTCCGGGAGGCCCGGCAATCGGTACGCGGGCATGACGTCCGGCCCGTCCCGGTTACCTAGGCTTGGAATCAAGCGGCGGGTGCAGCACTCGTCCCCCGAGGTCAGACACCCGCCGCTGTGACAGACGACAGGAGAGGAACCATGGCGGACACGGCATCGCGGACGATGATCCGTACGCGAGGACGCAAGGCGTCAGCCTCGTTCGGCGCCCGTCCCGGCCAGCGCCACCCCCTGGTGGCGACGGCGATGGTTCTTCCCCTGGCAGCACTGCTCGTGGTCGTCTTCGGCGGCTGGGAAGCGGTGGTGACACAGGCGTCGTCCGTGGGCGTGATGCTGGGGCGCTGAGCGGCGCCCCGGACCCGGAAGAGCGGTCCGGGTCGGGGACATCCAGCCAAATACCCCGTGGGGACGGGGGTGCGGCGGACGGCATGCAATGGCCGGTTAGCTGGGGAGCTGACCGGCCATCGCGCTGTCCGGACCCGTTCGCGCCCCAGGAGACCGCCCGTCGCCGGACCCGTCGCACGACAGAACCCCCGGCCGTCGTGACGGCCGGGGGTTCCGGATGGTGCGCGATACTGGGATTGAACCAGTGACCTCTTCCGTGTCAGGGAAGCGCTCTCC
>NZ_JBHVHF010000176.1:0-17105 GCF_042800315.1 Streptomyces sp. NPDC057638 | reverse complement strand
GCCCCGCCCCGTAGGTCTGTGCTCCGCTCAGTCCTCGCGGCGGACCGACAGCAGCTCCTCCAGCTGCTCCTCGCGGGCCTGTGCCGCGACGAAGAGCAGCTCGTCGCCCGCCTCCAGGGTCTCCTCCGGGCTCGGGGTGAGCACCCGCGACCCGCGGATGATCGTCACCAGGGAGGTGTCCACCGGCCAGTCGACGTCCCCGACCCGGGTGCCGGAGACGGCGGACTCCGGCGGCAGGGTCAGCTCCACCAGATTGGCGTCGCCATGGCTGAAGCGCAGCAGCCGGACCAGGTCGCCGACGCTGACGGCCTCCTCCACCAGGGCCGACATCAGCCGGGGCGTGGAGACGGCGACATCGACGCCCCAGGACTCGTTGAAGAGCCACTCGTTCTTCGGGTTGTTGACGCGGGCGACGACGCGCGGCACCGCGTACTCGGTCTTCGCCAGCAGGGAGACGACCAGATTGACCTTGTCGTCCCCGGTGGCGGCGATGACCACATGGCAGCGCTGGAGCGCGGCCTCGTCCAGGGAGGTGATCTCACAGGCGTCGGCCAGCAGCCACTCCGCCTGCGGTACCCGCTCCACCGAGATCGCGGTCGGCGCCTTGTCGACCAGCAGCACCTCGTGCCCGTTCTCCAGCAGCTCCCCGGCGATGGACCGGCCCACCGCCCCGGCGCCCGCGATAGCGACGCGCATCAGTGACCGCCCTCCTCGGGTCCTTCGGCGCAGGCGGCCTCGATCTTCTCGATCTCGTCCGTCCGCATCATGACGTGCACCAGGTCGCCCTCCTGGAGGACTGTCTGGGAGGTCGGCAGTACCGCCTCGCCCAGCCGGGTCAGGAACGCGACCCTGACCCCGGTCTCCTCCTGGAGCCTGCTGACCTTGTGCCCGATCCAGGCGGGCGAGGTGTGGACCTCGGCGAGCTGGACCCCGCCGCTCGGGTCACGCCAGAGCGGCTCGGCGCCCGACGGCAGCAGCCGCCGCAGCATCTGGTCGGCGGTCCAGCGGACCGTGGCGACGGTGGGGATGCCCAGCCGCTGGTAGACCTCGGCGCGGCGGGGGTCGTAGATCCGGGCCGCGACGTTCTCGATGTTGAACATCTCGCGGGCCACCCGGGCCGCGATGATGTTGGAGTTGTCTCCGCTGCTGACGGCCGCGAACGCGCCCGCCTCCTCGATCCCCGCCTCGCGCAGGGTGTCCTGGTCGAACCCGACCCCGGTGACCCGGCGTCCGCCGAAACCGGAGCCCAGACGGCGGAAGGCCGTGGGGTCCCGGTCGATGACCGCGACCGTGTGCCCCTGCTGCTCCAGGGTCTGCGCGAGAGCGGCTCCCACTCGCCCGCATCCCATGATGACGATGTGCACGACCGTCCTTCCGGCTGCCACTGTTCCTGGTCGGTACCGGCCTGTGCCGACCTATACCGAGCTGTTCCTGGCTGTTCTTGGTCTTCTTTACTCAAAAATAAAGAAGCCCTGACTCAAAGGGTCTCAGACCCGCGCCCAAGCTACACACACGGCATATGCCTTGGGATACCTGGTCTGATCCCACCCTGAGGGGAGTCAAAGATTCCGCTGAGTGGCCCGGAGCGGTGGTGGGCGAGGACGTTTTGAAGCCCTTACGATCCTCTCCGTGTCCAAACTGACCGACCTGCCCAAACGCATCCTCATCGGCAGGGCGCTGCGCAGTGACAGGCTGGGAGAAACGCTCCTTCCCAAGCGCATCGCGCTGCCCGTCTTCGCCTCCGACCCGCTCTCCTCCGTGGCGTACGCGCCGGGTGAGGTCCTGCTGGTGCTGTCGATCGCGGGAGTGTCGGCCTACCAGTACAGCCCCTGGATCGCGCTGGCCGTGGTGGTCCTGATGTTCACGGTGGTCGCCTCCTACCGCCAGAACGTCCACGCCTACCCCAGCGGCGGCGGGGACTACGAGGTCGCCAACACCAACCTCGGCCCCCGGGCGGGACTCACCGTCGCCAGCGCGCTGCTGGTCGACTACGTGCTGACCGTGGCGGTCTCCATCTCCTCCGGGGTGGAGAACCTGGGCTCGGCCATCCCCTTCGTGGTCGAGCACAAGGTGCTGGTCGCGGTCGCCATCATCGCCCTGCTGACCGTGATGAACCTCCGCGGAGTACGAGAGTCCGGAAAGCTCTTCGCGATCCCGACCTATGTCTTCGTCACCGGGGTCTTCCTCATGATCGCCTGGGGCGCCTACCAGGGGCTCGTCCTCGGACACACCATGAAGGCGCCGACCGCGGATTTCGAGATCAAGGCGGAGGAGGCCGGGCTGGCCGGATTCGCCCTGGTCTTCCTGCTGCTGCGGGCCTTCTCCTCCGGCTGTGCCGCGCTCACCGGAGTGGAGGCCATCAGCAACGGCGTCCCCGCCTTCCGCAAGCCCAAGTCCAAAAACGCGGCCACCACCCTGGCGCTGATGGGACTGCTCGCCGTCACCATGTTCTGCGGGATCATCGGCCTGGCCATGGCCAGCGATGTGAAGATGGCCGAGAACCCCGGCCACGACCTGCTCAAGGACGGCGTGCCGGTCGGCGACGACTATGTGCAGAACCCGGTGATCTCGCAGGTCGCGGCCGCCGTCTTCGGCGATGGCACGTTCTTCTTCGTGCTGCTCGCCGCCGCCACCGCGCTCGTCCTCTTCCTGGCCGCGAACACCGCCTACAACGGCTTCCCGCTGCTCGGCTCGATACTGGCGCAGGACCGCTATCTGCCCCGCCAGCTCCACACCCGCGGCGACCGGCTCGCCTTCTCCAACGGCATCGTCCTGCTCGCGGGCACCGCCGCCGCGCTGGTCGTGGCCTACGGCGCCGACTCCACCAAGCTGATCCAGCTCTATATCGTCGGGGTCTTCGTCTCCTTCACCCTCAGCCAGACCGGCATGGTCCGCCACTGGAACCGCCATCTGCGGACCGAGAAGAACCCGGCCGTACGCCGTCGTATGGTCCGCTCCCGGGCCATCAACGCCTTCGGCGCCTTCTTCACCGGCCTGGTGCTGGTCGTCGTCCTCGCCACCAAGTTCACCCACGGCGCCTGGGTGGCCCTGCTGGGCATGGTCATCTTCTACGTCCTGATGAGCGCCGTCCGCCGCCACTACGACCGTGTCGCCGAGGAGATCGCCGCGGCCGACACCCCCAGCGACGACAGCGTCCGCCCCTCGCGGGTGCACGCCATCGTCCTGGTCTCCAAGGTCCACCGGCCCACCCTGCGGGCCCTCGCCTACGCCCAGCTGCTGCGCACCGACAAGCTGGAGGCCCTCTCCATCAGCGTCGACGCGGCCGAGACCCGGGCCCTGCGGACCGAGTGGGAGCGCCGGGGCATCAACGTGCCGCTGAAGATCCTCGACTCCCCGTACCGGGAGATCACCCGCCCGGTGGTGGAGTACGTACGGGGGCTGCGCCGCGAGAGCCCGCGCGACGTGGTCAGCGTGCTGATCCCGGAGTACGTGGTGGGGCACTGGTACGAGCATCTGCTGCACAACCAGAGCGCGCTCCGGCTCAAGGGACGGCTGCTCTTCACCCCGGGCGTGATGGTGACGTCCGTCCCCTACCAGCTGGTCTCCTCGGAGAAGGCCCGCAAACGGGCGCGCAGGCGCCAGGACTGGAACGCGCCGGGCTCGGTGCGGCGGGGGCCGGTGCACGAGCGGGACGAGTAGCGCGGCCGCCACCCTCCGTGACCAGGAGGCCGGATCCCGGGGCCGTCAGGCCCCGTAGACTGGTGGGCTGCCCCTCTCTTTCCTCCCCACCCCCTGGAGTCCCGCGCCATGGCCGCCCAGCACCACACGCCGAACCGCTCGAAGGCACCGGCCGGGACCCGCCCCCAGCAGACACCGGCGGCGGCCTCCCTCATCGGGGAGGAGTACGAGGTGGAGGTGGGCCCCGTCGCCCACGGCGGCCACTGCGTCGCCCGCACCGAGGGCGGCCGGGTCCTCTTCGTCCGGCACACCCTGCCCGGCGAACGGATCGTGGCCCGTGTGACCGAGGGTGACGAGGACTCCCGCTTTCTGCGCGCCGACGCGGTACGGATCATCGAAGCCTCCAAGGACCGCGTCGAGGCCCCCTGCCCCTTCTCCGGCCCCGGCCGCTGCGGCGGCTGCGACTGGCAGCACGCCAAGCCCGGCGCCCAGCGCCGCCTCAAGGGCGAGGTCCTCGCCGAACAGCTCCAGCGCCTCGCGGGCCTCACCCCCGAGGAAGCGGGCTGGGACGGCACCGTGATGCCCGCCGAGGGCGACAAGCTCCCGGCCGGACAGGTCCCCGCCTGGCGCACCCGGGTCCAGTACGCCATCGACCCCGAGGGCCGCGCGGGCCTGCGCCGCCACCGCTCCCACGACGTCGAGCCGGTCGACCAGTGCCTGATCGCCGCCCCCGGTGTCACCGAACTCGGCGTCGAGCGGCGCAGCTGGCCCCAGATGGCCTCCGTCGAGGCGATCTCCGCCACCGGCTCCCATGACCGCCAGGTCATCCTCACCCCCGCCCCCGGCGGCCGCCTCCCCCTGGTCGAGCTCGACCGCCCCGTCTCCGTCCTGCGTGTCGACGAACGCGACGGCGGCGTGCACCGCGTCCACGGCCGCGCCTTCGTCCGCGAACGCGCCGACGGCCGCACCTACCGCGTCAGCTCCGGCGGCTTCTGGCAGGTCCACCCCCAGGCCGCCGACACCCTCGTCAAGGCCGTCATGCAGGGCCTGATGCCCCGCAAGGGCGAGATGGCCCTCGACCTCTACTGCGGTGTCGGCCTCTTCGCGGGCGCCATCGCCGAACGCGTCGGCGACCGCGGCGCCGTCCTCGCCATCGAGTCCTCCAAGCGCGCCGTCGAGGACGCCCGCCACAACCTCCGCGACCTGGACCGCGTCCGCGTCGAGGCGGGCCGGGTGGAGGACGTCCTCCCGCGCACCGGCATCACCGACGCCGACCTGATCGTCCTGGACCCGCCCCGCGCGGGCGCGGGCCAGCAGACCGTCCGCCGGCTCGCCGCCCTGGGCGCCCGCCGCATCGCCTACGTGGCATGCGACCCGGCGGCCCTGGCCCGGGACCTGGGGTACTTCCAGGGCGCGGGCTACCGGGTCCGGACACTGCGGGCGTTCGACCTGTTCCCGATGACGCACCACGTGGAGTGCGTGGCGATTCTGGAGCCGGTGAAGAAGGACGCCTGAGCTGCGGTTTTACCGATGCGCGTGAGGGGCGTCGCGGGCGATATCGGCAGGCCGGCCCGATCGGGCCGGCGGTCGAACCGATCCGAGGTGCCCGTATGGCATTGTGAATGCCATACTCCTGGGCATGGTGGACGACAGCGACGTCCAGCCCGGCGACGGCCCCAGTAAGCGGCATCTCCGTCACCCTGGCCGCCGGGACACTCCAGGTCATCCGCGAGAAGGTCGGCAAACGCGGAGTCTCCGCGTACCTCGAACGGGCCGCGCAACGCCAGATCGAGCGCGACAACCTGGACGAGCTCATCGCCGAATTCGACAAGCAGCACGGTCAGGCCGATCCGGAAGCCGTGGCTGCCAAGCGCGCCAAGCTCACCGGCCCCGCCACCCAAGGTGGGGTGGCCGCGTGAGCGGTTCCCTGGTCCTGGACAGCGAGGGGCTGGCAAAGGCCGTGCAGCGGGACCGGGAGGTCCGCGAGTGGCTCACAGCAGCCCGAGAAGCGGATCTTCCGGTGATCACCTCGGCGGCGGTGCTGGTGGACGTCATCCACCCGCGCATCAATGACGCCGCCCTGAAGTGGGCGCTGTCCCGGCTCCGCGTGGAGCCGGTCACCCAAGCCTTCGCCCACTCCGCTGCCGCCCTCCTCCGGACGGCGGGCCTGCACGGTCACACGTACGCCATCGACGCCATCCTGTGTGCCACAGCGCTGGCACAGCCAGGCAGGGTGACCATCCTGACCTCCGACGTGGAAGACATCGAGCTGCTCACGGCTGAACACGCGCGGGTGATTGCCGAGAAGGTCTGAAGGGGCGGGGGCGCCCCCTCGTGCGGACATCCCGAGGCCGCAGCTCGTTCGGACGAGATGCGCTCTGCTCCCTGACGCCCGTCTGACGCTCCAGGCCGCCGAACCTTCGTCCCGATAAGCCGTACGGCCGTGTTGGCCTGCGATGACGACACTTCCGCTTGATGTGACCGGGGGCGCGTGGCGATTCTGGAGTCGGTGCGGCAAAGCTCTCCTGACCCGAGGTTCTGTCGAGGCGCGGTGTGGGCGTTGCCGCGGTCAGCGGCCGGTGGGGCGCAGGAGGACGGGGAGGGTGAGGACGTCGTTGCCGATGAACGAGGGCTGTGGGTGCGGGGCGTTTGCCTCGTCCGCGAGGGTGATGTCGGGGAAGCGGGCGAAGAGGGCGGGGAGTGCGATGGCGGCCTCCAGCCGGGCGAGCGGGGCGCCGAGGCAGTAGTGGATGCCGTGGCCGAAGGCCAGGTGGTCCCGGTCCGCGCGGTCGATCTCGAAGGTGTGCGCGGCGTGATGGGACGACGGGTCCCGGCCGTGTGCCCCGAATCCGATGAGGATGGCCTCCCCGGCCGCTATGGTGACGCCCGCGCCGAGATCGATGTCACGGATCGCGAACCGCAGCGGAAGATGGACGACCGGCGGATGGAGCCGCAGGGTCTCCTCGATGACATCGGCCCAGCGGGCGGGCTCGGCCAGGGTCGCGCTGAGTTGCTGACGGTGGGTGAGAAGCGCCCGGACGGCGTTTCCGATCAGTGCGATCGTGGTCTGGCTTCCGGCGCCGATCATCAGGAGCAGGGTGGAGATCAGCTCGGTCTCGGTGAGCCGGTCGCCCTCATGCGCGGTGAGCAGCAGGCTGGTCATGTCCTCGCCGGGCTTGTGCCGCTTCGACTCGACGAGTTGGCGCATGACGGTGTTCAGATCGCTCGTGATCCGCTCCGACTTCTCCTGGGGGACATCGGTGTCCAGGATCGCGTCGACGACGGCGAGCATGGCGGGGCGCTGGTCCTCGGGAACGCCGAAGAGATCGCAGATCACACGGGTCGGCACACCGTGCGCGAAGTGCGCCCGCAGATCCACCGCCGCGCCGTCCTCCAGGGCCTCCAGGCTGTTCAGGAGGTCGGTGACGACGGACTCGATCGAGGGCCGCAGCGACTCCATGCGCCGTGGTGTGAACGCGGGGCCGATCAGCCTCCGTAACCGGGTGTGCTCGGCTCCCTCGGAGGTGGCCATGGAACGGACGTCGACCCAGGGGGAGAGCCAGGGGACGGCGCCCGGCTGGTAACCGGTCCAGACGTCACGGGCGTTCCTGGTGACATCGGGGTGGGTGACCAGCCGCCTGATGACATCGCCGCGTGTGACGGACCAGGCGATGACGTTCTGGGGCAGCCGGACCCGCACGGCGGGCCCGGTGGCGCGGAGTTCCTCGATCTGCTCGTACAGCCGGTCACCTCCGTCGCTGTCGAGGACCGGGAGGGAAACCTCGTGGCTGGTGGTCATGGGACACCTCCGGTCACGCGGGGGCGGCCCGTCGGCGGCAGCGGCCACGATGGTGCGGTCGCGCTCCCGCGCGCCGGGTCGCGCCGGTGCGTGGATGGGTGGATTTCGCGGCGACAACGGCGAATCGGTACCGGGGATTGTGCTGCGCCCACGCAGGGGCGCATAGAGGGAAATCAGCCACTTGTCTGGTTTCTGAGCCGATGTCGGATCGCGCGCATGTCTGTGTGTCCAGGGGCGCGGTCCACGGAGACCGTGTGCGGGGGACCGGTCCCTGCGCCGGCACCCTGTCCGCCGCCGTGATCGACGGACGGCGCGGGTCGTGCCGAGGCCGGTGTGCGGGGACCCGGACGCCGTCGCGCCGCGCGGTCCGGAACGGCACCAGGGTCCGGTGCTCCTCGCCCCAGCGCAGGAACCCCCGTACGCCGGAGTTGCCCGCGTGGTCGGGTCACCTCGCCCGGCGGTACCGGCCGAAGATTCAAACGTACGACCAGAGAATCCTTCCTTCGCATGGTCATACCGATCGTGTCGGCCGAGTCGGCACGGGAGGCATCACAGTGATCACCAGGCGCTCCGCCGGTGGTGAAGGAGGGACGTGGGCATCGGTGGGCCGTCGCCGGAGGTGCGCGGGCGCGGATGGCCGACTCTCGGAGCCGAGCCGGGGCACCCCGGGCACGGCTCCGCGCACGTTCCGCCGCAGCGGCGGCGGACGCAGCCCCACGCATCACCACATGGGCCACTGGCCGGTCGCACCGTCCGTGCATCCGCGCCGGGCCCGATGGGAGAGGAACCCCGTATGAGCCTGCCGACCACCTCTGCGCGGCCCCGGAAGCAGCCCGGCCGCCGACTTCTCGCGATCACCGGTTCCTGCGTACTGGCCGTCGCCTCGCTGACCGCCATGGCCCCCGCCGCGCACGCCGCACCCGCCGCGGCCGCGGTACGGGCCACCGCCGAAGCACCGCTCGCCTATGTGACGAACTACAGCGATGACACGGTCTCCGTGATCGACACCGCCACCTCCGCCGTCACGTCCACCTTCCCGGTCGGCGACGGCCCCAAGGGCGTGGCCGCCTCCCCGGACGGCTCCCGCCTCTATGTGAGCAACGGGAACGCCGGGTCCGTCGCCGTGGCCGACACCGCGACGGAGACGGTCACCGCCACCATCCCCGTCGGCAGCGGAGTCAACGGCATCGCCGTCTCGCCCGACGGGACCCGTGCCTACGTCGTCAACAGCGGCCTCCAGCGGCTGACGGTGATCGACACCACGGCCAACACCGTGACCGCCACCGTCACCGTCGGCAGCGCCCCGCAGGGGGTGGCCGTCTCCCCGGACGGCAGCCGCGCCTATGTCACCAACTACAGCGACCGCTCGGTATCGGTGATCGACACCGCGACGAACACCGTCTCCGCCACCATCAACGTCGGCGGATTCCCCCAGAGCGTCGCCCTCACCCCCGACGGTGGCCGCGCCTATGTCACCCGTCCCTTCTCCAACTCCGTCGCGGTGATCGACACGGCCACCAACTCGGTGTCCGCCAACGTCCCGCTCACCGACGGCCCGTACGATGTCGCCGCGTCCCCGGACGGCGCGCGCGTCTACGTCTCCCGGGGCCAGGGCGCCACCGTCGCCACGATCGACACCGCGACCAACACCGTGACCGCGACCACCGCCTCCGGAATCACCCCCCGAGGGGTGGCCGTCACCCCGGACGGCGGCCAGGTCTACGCCGCCAACGGCAACTCGGCCACCGTCTCCGTGATCGACACCACCACCCACACCACCAGCACCATCCCCGTGGGCACCACCCCCAACGACATCGCGATCGCCGAGCGCCCCACCGCCGACCTGGGGGTGGCACTGACCGCCACTCCCCGCCCCGGTCTCCTCAACGGCCGCATCGACTACACCGTGACCCTCACCAACCACGGACCCCGCACCCTCGCCGCCGCCACCGTCAGCGTGGACCTGCCCGCCGGGTCGACCAGTCCTGACTGCGCCCTCACCACCGGCAAGGCCGTCTGCACCACCACCGGCCTCACCCCCGGCGCCAGCACCACCCGCCGGATCACCGTGCCCGTCGCCGTCCTCAGCCTCGGCACCCCCTACACCGTCACCGCCACCCGTACCACCAGCACACCGACCGACCCCAACCCCGCCAACGACAGCGCGTCCCGCACCTGCACCGCCACGACCGGACTCCTCATCAACTGCGCCTGACACACCCCCGCACCGGCAGGGCCGGACGCGCCCTGCCGGTGCCCGGCGGTGTGTCAGATCGGCAGGGACATCAGAAGCAGGGGAGGTGTGGTGGGCCGGGGCGAACCTCCGGAGGGTTCCACGACCTCTGGCGGTGAAGACGGCCCGGTTCTCGCCGCTGGAGGTGATGACCGTGGTGAGAGCGCCGTCACGGGTCCGGCCGTGGGCGGTCCGGGCGTCGGGCGCGGCCAGCACGGTGGTGATGCCGTCGAGGCGCCGCTGACTCTGCTGCGCCCGCTCCCGGTGATCCTCGCCGCTCTGGTGCTGCCAGGCGGCGAGCCCGGCGAAGGACGCCGCCGCGGCGAGACTCGCGGCCAGGGCGAGCGGCATGGCTCGCTGCGCCGCCACGATCCCCGGCGCGTCTTCGTGGTGTTCAGCCGCGGAGGCCGTATCGGCGTCGGCGCCCGCGGCACACGGTCGGCACCACCCGGCCGCTGGAGCCGCCCGCCGGTGCCACCCGCGTCAACGCCGGACACACCACGGGCCAGGATCCACCAGAAGGGGTGACCGACCCATCCGGCGGCCCGGTGGCCGCGAATAGCGGGCAATGGAGCACGTCCGACGTCAGCCGCCCCCGGCCGGGTGCCGTGGTCACCCCTGCCGGGGAGAACAGCGGTCCGCCGTTCTCCCGGCACGGCCCCGGCCCCGCTGTGGCGGACGGCACGGCCCGTGCGCGCTCCATGCCCCTGCCGCCCCCGGGCGGAACGGGCCGAGAACCGTACCCCCACCGGGCCCCCGTCCGGGTGAACTCCCCCTCGACCAGGAGAGATTGAACATGAACCGTACGCGTGTCAGCCGTATCGCGACCGCCGTGGCATCGGCCGTCCTGCTGCCCTTCGCGCTGGTCGCCTGCTCCGACTCCGACTCGGACACCAAGGCCGCCGCCACCCCGGCGTCCGAGAAGGCGACCGAGGCCGACAAGGCGCCGGCCGGTGATGTGACGACATCCGGTCAGCCGTTCGGCCCGGCCTGTGCCGGGGTTCCGAAGGAGGGCGCGGGTTCCTTCGACGGGATGGCCAAGGACCCGGTCGCCACCGCGGCCTCCAACAACCCGGCCCTGTCCACGCTGGTCGCCGCGGTCAAGCAGGCCGGGCTGGTGGACACCCTCAACAACGCCAAGGGCATCACCGTGTTCGCTCCGACGAACGACGCGTTCGCGAAGATCCCGAAGGCCGATCTCGACGCGGTCCTCGCCGACAAGAAGAAGCTGACCGACATCCTCACCTACCACGTGGTGGGACGGAACCTGACGCCCGAGCAGCTGGAGAACGGGTCCTTCGAGACCTTGCAGAAGGGCATGGTCACCGCCAGCGGATCCGGTCAGTCGTACCGGGTCAACGACTCCGCCGCCGTCGTCTGCGGCAATGTCAGCACCTCCAACGCCACCGTCTACATCGTCGACACGGTGCTGATGCCCCAGTAGCAGCCCCTGCCCCTGCCCCGCGACAGGTGGTGGACCGGTGCCCTCCCTCTTCCCCGAGGGCGGTACCGGGCCACCACCTGTCCGCGTTACCCGGTGGTTCCGGCCCCGCCCCGCGCGGTTGTCGCGATCGGCCGTGGCGGGGCGGGGGACCGGCACTCGCTTCCCCCGGTCCCGTAGCGCCCCGGGAGCGGAACGCGGGTCCACACGCGCGCGGCGCGGAACGCGGGTCTACGCGTGCGCGGCGCGAACCCCGGATCCACACGCGGTGATTCGCGCGGGACAGCCCGGGAGACGTTCGGGCCGTGGCGGGCGCGCACGGATTCCGGCGGCAGAGCCGACGTGGTGCCATCCGGTCGGGGTGCGGGTCCGAATGAGCGGTCAAGGGGACGCGTCCGGCGTTCCAGCGGCCAAGGCGGTCAACATGCTCACCCTCGTCCTGATCGGTCTGCTCGGCGGTCTCATCACCGCCGTGTCCCCGTGCATCCTCCCGGTGCTCCCCGTGGTCTTCCTCGCCGGTGGTACGGCTGGGGAACCATCACCGACGGGAAGTGCAGGGAGTACGGGAACCTCGGGAAGTACGGGAAGTACGGGAAGTACGGGAACCTCGGGAAGTACGGGAACGACGGGAGCCACGGGGAGAAGGGGCGGCGGCACCGTCACCGCGGGCTCCGTCCTTCTCGACGCGCCCTCCCGCGCCCCCGGCGACCGCCGCCCCTACGCCGTGGTCGCCGGGCTCGTCCTGAGCTTCAGCCTCTTCACCCTGCTCGGCGTCACGATCATCTCCGCGCTCGGGCTGCCCGAGGACATCCTGCGCCACATCGGTCTGACCCTGCTGGTCCTGATCGGACTCGGGCTGGTCTTCCCGGCCGTGGAGCGGCTGCTGGAGCGGCCGTTCTCCCGGATTCCGCAGCGCCAGGTGAACAAGGAGGGCAGCGCGCTCGTCCTCGGGCTCGGTCTCGGGGTGCTCTACGTCCCCTGTGCCGGGCCGGTTCTCGCCGCGATCACCGTCGCTGGTGCGAGCGGCGAGATCAATGCCGACATCGTCGTCCTCACCCTCTCCTTCGCCGTCGGCACCGCGATCCCGCTGCTCGCGTTCGCGCTCGCCGGCCGCCGGGTCGCGGTCCGCGTCGCCGCCTTCCGTACCCGTGCCCGGGGTCTGCGGATCACCGCCGGACTGCTGATGATCGCCCTGGCCGCGGCGCTCGCCTTCGATCTCACCACTGCACTCCAGCGGGCGTTGCCCGACTACACCGCCGCCGCCCAGCGGAAGGTGGAGGACAGCGATATCGCCCGGCAGAAGCTGTCCGGGCTCTATGACGACTCCAACAAGGAGCTGTCCCGGTGCGAGGACGGCGCCGACGAACTCCGCTCCTGCGGTCAGGCCCCGCCCATCGAGGGCGTCGACTCCTGGCTCAACACCCCGGGTGGTCGGCCCATCGACCTCAGGAGCCTGCGCGGCAAGGTCGTGCTGGTCGACTTCTGGACCTACTCCTGCATCAACTGCCAGCGCGCCGCGCCGCATCTGCGCGACTGGGACCGCGCCTACAAGGACGCCGGGCTGCGGATCATCGGCGTCCACTCACCGGAGTTCGTCTTCGAGAAGAAGCGCGGCAATGTCGCCGCCGGAGCCCGGAAGCTCGGCGTCACCTGGCCGGTCGCCCTCGACAACGACCTCACCACCTGGAACAACTACCGCAACCGCTTCTGGCCCGCCAAGTACCTCATCGACGCCGACGGAACCGTCCGCTACTTCGCGTTCGGCGAGGGCCGGTACGACCAGACCGAGACGATGATCCGGGACCTGCTCCGCCAGGCCGACCCCACCGTCGCCCTGCCCGAGCCCACCGGCCGGTCCATGGACGACCTCACCCAGGACCGCACCCCGGAGACCTACCTCAGCACCCAGCGCATCCGCGGCTACACCGGCACCCCCCTGGTCGACGGCGAACCCATCGCGTACCGCTTCGCCCAGCGGCCGCTGCCTCGGCACAGGCTCTCCCTCGACGGCACCTGGACCGCCGGATACGAACACTTCACCGCCGGACCTGACGCCCGTCTCGCCCTCACCTACCGGGCCCGGAACGCCAACCTCGTCCTCGCCGGAACCGGCAGCGTCACCGTCCTCGTCGACGGCGAACCCACCCGCACCCTCACCGTCTCCGGGGCACCGGCCCTCTACCGGCTCACCGACGACAAGAAGCCCCGCACGGCCCACCTCGAACTCCGCGTCGACGGAGGCCTCCAGGCATACGCCCTCACCTTCGGCTGACCCGCCCCGCCAGAGCATGACCACCCCCGCGGAGCCCCGGCCCCAGGTGGCTCTCCGTCACAGAACCACCACGAATGGCGCCTGGTGCGTGCGAGAATCCCACTGGTTGATCACCACTGTGGAGTGGGCGTGCCGCCCGCCGCACCCGGGGGAGGGGAGCCTCTGATGGTCCTGCTGTCGTCGAGCCCGAAGTGGCCTACTCTTCCTGACTACTTCCACGACTGGGCGCTGGTGGATGTGGAGACTTCCGGGCTGCGACCCGGACGGGACCGCGTTCTGTCCTTGGCGATCCTCACGCTGGACGCCTACGGTAACCGAACGGGAGAGTTCTCCACGCTCCTGAATCCGGGCTGCGATCCCGGGCCGGTGCACATCCACGGTCTCACCCCCGCCCGTCTCGCGGGTGCCCCCACCTTCGAGGAGATCGCCCCCCAGGTGGGGGCGCTGCTCAACAGTCGCGTCCTGGTCGCCCACAACGCGCAGTTCGACTACGACTTTCTCGCCCATGAATTCGCCCACGTTCGTTCGTGGGTGCCGGTCGGCCGGCGGCTGTGCACACTGGCACTCAACCGGCTGGTCGGACCCGCCACGCCTGATCTCACCCTGGGCACTCTCGCCGAGCACTACGGGGTGCGCCAGCGGAAGGCCCACGACGCGCGGGACGACGTACGGGTGCTCTCCGGCATCCTGCGTGGCTCGTTGAGCGCGGCCGAGCAACTGGGCCTGGCCCTGCCGCTCCTGGACTGCCCGCCCCGCCAGGACTACAAGCCGTACGTCCCCAAGACTCCCTGTGCGTACCGTAATCCGGGCCGGATGGCGCCGGGCGGGGCGCTGGTGCAGGGCATGAAGGTCGCCATCACCGGGGAGACCCGGGTCTCCCGGGAGGAACTGGTCGCCCGTTCGGTGGCGGCCGGGCTGAACGTGATGACCTCAGTCAGCGGCCAGACCAGCGCGGTTGTCACCAACGACCCCAGCGCCGGGTCCGCCAAGCTGCGTCGAGCCGTGGACGAAGGCGTTCCGCTCGTCGACGAGCCGACTTATCTGCGACTGCTGGAGAGTGTGCGGCCCGGCCAGGCCAAGGGTGCCGCCCGGCAGCGTCGTACGGTGGAGACGCCCGTGGACGTGTCCACCACACAGCCCACGCCAACGCAGAGTCTCCCGGAACAGCGGCCCGCCGCCCCGGCGACCCGCACCGCAAACGCGGAGCGGCCGCTTACCGGGCGCAGGGTGCTGGTCCTGGGCGGCACGCACGATGAGGCAGCCGAGGCACGCGAGCGTGCTGTGACCCAGGGAGCCTCCGCGGCGGTCAACCTCTCCGCCAGCGTCTCCGATGTCGTCGTGCTGCCCGGTGGCGAAGTCGACCGGCGTATGGGCCGTATCGTCACGCTCGGCCTCCGCGTCCACGGCGCCGACTGGCTCCTCGCACCCACGACCACACCGATGCCCGCGTCGGCACAGAGCGCGCCCGGAACCCCGTCGGACTCAGCGGTGGTCCTGGTCCGAGGGGCTGTCATCGATGTGTCCGACACCGGCACGGCCTGGACGGTGGCTGCCGCATGGCGCCAGCAGACCGTCTGTGACGTGGACGTCGTCGCCTTCGCGGTCGACGCTCACGAGCAGGTGGCGGGAGATGAGGACTTCGTCTTCTACGGCGCGCCTGAGCACCCCGACGGCACTGTACGTCTCGCCACGGAGGGCCCCACAGAGCAGGCCATCACCGTCGACCTGGAGCGCCTGCCCCTGGAGGTCCATCGGATCGTCGTCGCTGCCGCGATCGACGGTGCCGCGACCTTCTCCGACGTCGGAGCCATCGAGATTACGTCCAGCCGCGGGATCGGCGCGGCCCCGACCGCGCGGGCCACTCTCGACGCCGCCACCACCGAGCGCACCATGATCCTCGCCGAGTTGTACCGCCGAGGAGAGGGGTGGCGGCTGCGTGCCGTTGGGCAGGGCTACGACCATGGCCTGGCCGACCTTGCCGCCGACTACGGCGTGGACGTCGCCGAGTAGCCGATGGATCCCCATGGAGGCAAGGTCCGCTACGACCGGCTCGGCACCGTCAGCCGCGAACGGTCCCTGCCTCTGTAGGCGCCGGTCCTGAACTGGACCATCGGACCGTCGCTGGTGTTCGCCCTCGTCTGGGTCGGCCTCCCCGGTCCGCCGGAGGACCGCACCGGGCTGTCGACCGTCGGGCTCGCCCGCCATATCGCCGTGGTCATCATCGGGAACGAGCCCATCAACGGCCGCAGGGAGGCCATCTCCCAGGCGATTCCGCGACTGACCCTGGAGTCCCGCGCGGGGCCACGGGCCGGAGGACGACCGCGGCGGGTCAGGTACGCGTGGTGCCGAGCCCGTCGGTATCACGCGCCGGGCGCTCGCGGGATCCTGTATTGGTCTGGGCCAAGTCGCCGTGCCTCCGTATCCTCATCCGTAGCCAGCGGCACACCCCCCACACCCAGTTGCGTGCTGGCGCCCGGGCACGTTCCAGCACATCGCCCAGGCAGCCGGGTGACTCCCCACTCGCCGCCTCCAGGAGGCTCACGGTGAAAGTTCCCACCAGAAGCTCGGCGATCATCGGCACCCTCTGTCTCGTCGCGTCCCTCGCCCTGACCACGGCGTCAGCCGACGAGCCCGCGGACGTGACCCAGCAGGCGAGGGTCGCGCTCACCCAGGTGGCCAGGGCCACGAATCCCATCGCCGGTGCCGCCGGGCCCGGCGGCACCGTCTGGATAGCCGAACGCCCCGGCACCGTACGGATCCTGGGGGAGCGGGGGCTCAGTCAACCGGTCCTCGACATCACCCGGGAGACCACGAACGACGGTGAACGCGGGCTGCTGGGGATCGCGTTCGACAAGAAGTTCGCGCACTTCTACATCTCGTACACCAACCTCGAAGGCACCAGCACCATCGACGAGTTCGCCGTGCGGAACGGCAGACTCCAGCCGCAGACCCGGCGGACCGTGCTCACGCAGACGCAGCCGTACCCGAACCACAACGGCGGTGATATCCGGTTCGGCCCCGACGGCTATCTCTACATCGCCTTCGGTGACGGCGGCGCGGGCGGTGACCCGCACGGCTACGGTCAGGACCTCGGCACCCTGCTCGGGAAGATCGTACGCATCGATCCGGCGGGCGGCAGGCCGTACGCGATCCCGCGGGACAACCCGTTCGTCGACGATCCGGCGGCGCGGGACGAGATCTGGGCCTACGGGCTGCGCAACCCGTGGCGGTTCTCCTTCGACGCGCGTACGGGGGACATGCTGATCGGCGATGTCGGCCAGAACGACTGGGAGGAGATCGACTGGGCCTCCGGGCGGAGCGCGGGCGGCGAGAACTACGGCTGGTCCCAGATGGAGGGCACCCACCCGTTCCGGGGCGGCACGGAGCCCGCCAACCATGTCCGGCCGGTCCACGAGTACGGACGCAACGGGCTGGGCTGCTCGGTGACCGGGGGATATGTCTACCGGGGCGATGACATCCCGGCGCTCCGGGGGCAGTACCTCTTCAGCGACTACTGCGACGGGACCGTCCGCGCGCTGCGGATGCGCGATGGCCGGGTGACCGGCCAGAGCGACCTCGGAGTCAACGGTGGCGAGGTCATCTCGTTCGCCCAGGACGGCGAGGGTGAGCTGTATGTGCTCGCCATCGGCGGCAGCGTCTACCGGATCGATCCGGCGTAGGGGCGGTGACGGGTTGAGTTGAGGGGATCCCGGACGGGCGG